>DATMYU010000205.1:0-2132 GCA_035560775.1 Desulfosporosinus sp. | reverse complement strand
ATGGAAGAAAATTCCTTTTATAAATAATAACTCAGTGATTCCCCTTCTTTAGCAAAATGCAGAATTTCCAAGATCTTGGATCTCAAAAGCAGGAAATCCGGATGGTTTCTTGCCCGAGGCCTCCCTAAAGGCACTTCGATTTCTTCCTGGATTCTCCCCGGTCGAGATGTCATAACAATGATACGGTCACTTAAGTAAATGGCCTCATCAATATCATGGGTTACCAGGATCATTGTTGTTCCGCGTTCCTGCCAAATCTTAATAATTTCATCTTGCATCGTCATTCTCGTAAAGGCGTCTAAAGCCCCTAAGGGTTCATCAAGCAGCAAAACCTTAGGTTGGTTAACCAAAGCCCTAGCCAAAGCAGCACGCTGGGCCATACCTCCAGAAAGCTCATGGGGATAGGATTTTTCGAATCCTTCCAATCCAACCAGTTTGATATAGTCCATGACCTGTACCCTTTGGTCTCGCGGAATTCCTCTAGCCGCAAGTCCGGACTCCACATTGTCATGAATAGTCAGCCAAGGAAAAAGCGTAGGATCTTGGAACACTAAGCCCCGAGTATAGTGAGGTCCGGTAATTCGTTCGGCATCCAGATATAGTTCTCCCTGATCTGGATAGTCTAAACCAGCAATCATTCGGAGTAACGTCGATTTCCCGCAGCCGCTCGGGCCGATCAAAGATACAAGTTCGCCTGGTTGAACCTTCAGATTAGCTTGGTCAAGGGCAACAATTTCTTTACCGCCAACATCTTTAAACACTTTGCGGACACCCTGCACTTTGATTGATCCACCCGAACCAATTTCACTCACCATTTGATCAACCCCCTCTGCCAGATGAGCACGCGATCTTTAATTGCGAAAATAAGGGTAATTAAACTTGAGAAAATCGCAGATACAACAATCAGGCTAGCGTAAACTTTGCTGTAATCTGCCCAGCCCTGTGCCCAAGTGAGATACCAGCCCAAGCCAGCTTTCACGCCCAGCATCTCAGCGACAATTAAGGTGAGAAAGGATGTACCCATACCCATAAAGAGACCAATAAATATAGTTGGCGATGCTGCAGGAATAGCTACTTTGAAAATCAAATACTTTTGATTTGCCCCTAGAGTTTTGGCTACTTCAAAATAGGCATTTTGGACATTGGCAATTCCCGAGCTGGTCATCACTGCTACTGGAAACCAAACTGCTATGGCGATGATGAAAACACTAGCCCAAAAACTTGTCGGAAAGACAACTAACGCTACCGGAATCCAGGCGATCGCCGGAACGGGGCCGATAACCTTCAGAAGAGGGGTGATCCAATAACTCCACTTTTTGCTCCAACCCATGAGAATCCCTGCCACTAGTCCAATCAAAGCTCCAATTATGTATCCACTGAAGAGAAGCCTTAGCGAATATAAAGTGCTAATTCCTAGCATGCTCCAATCCGTAAATAACGAATTCAGTACTTTATCCGGACCTGGAAAATAGGGCAAGGGAAGCAACTTTAGTTTCAAAGTTACAACATCCCAAATTTCTAAAAGTGCAAACACTGCTATCAACAGAGGCCCTTTTTCCGACAATTTCTCGCCTAGCTTCATATTTTTAATTGCAACGATAAGTAAGGCAGCATAGATAATTATTAGAATTTCTAATAAGGCAGGATAGTACCTCGTAATCGTAAAGCCTTGTTTATTAGGCAAAGTAAGATGAATAACCAGATCCACGAGTAGAATAATGAGTGGCAGGAAAAACTTCGCTTTAAAGTTTTTTTGCCTTAAGGCCATATTCAGGGTACTGCTTGATTTTCCATTTTCTAAAGACACTCTTTCCCCTCCTCCATTACACTTTCACTACCAGCTCTTTCCTCAATCGTTCATAAGACGCAAAATGGACCCTGATAATAATTCAGCGCCTCAAAATCAATCATACGATTGAATACTCTAGAACGCCTTTGGTTAACCAATCAGCTTATTTAAATTACCAATTTATTTCTGATAGCTTTAGCCAATCTTCCTACCTGGCTGTACTGTTAGTAATGGAAGGCCCTAGACTTAATCAACAGAACGTGAACACCTCCATTTGATGCCAAACTAGGCCACTACTTTACCTAGAACTGATCTCTAGCTTTTGCCACTACGATTTAATTCC
>DATMYU010000204.1:0-3418 GCA_035560775.1 Desulfosporosinus sp. | reverse complement strand
GATAAAGCATTGGCAAATATAAAAGAGGTTACCACATCAAGCAATAGACAGTTATCGAGGGTTCTTAATATTGGACGAGGGATAATCGAAAAAGTTACACAAAGATGATGGCAAACAAAACGTCCCCATGGCCGCATGGCCGAAAATGGTCTATTCTTGTAGAAGGGAGAGATGCTATTGCTTAGCAATAAACAACGATTTCAGAATAACCTTAAAAGGATAATATTTCTCATAATTGGCTCTGCCCTTGCAGGGGTTGGATTAGAAATCTTTCTAATACCCAATAACGTCATTGACGGTGGCATAGTGGGTATATCGATCATGGCAGGGTATCTTACTAAATGGCCTGTAGGTATGTTTATATTTGTTTTAAACATTCCGTTCTTTATCTTTGGATATAATCAAATTGGAAAATCATTTACTATTTCAACTGTATTTTCAGTCGCTATGTTGTCTATGTGGGTTAGTGTTTTACATCCAATCCCTGAACTTACTCAAGATGTATTTTTGGCATCCGTTTTCGGGGGGATTGTACTAGGGATTGGGGTTGGTTTAATCATTCGTTATGGTGGGTCTTTAGATGGAACTGAGATCATTGCCATAGTTCTAGATAAGAAAAGTGCATTTTCTGTTGGTGAAATAGTAATGTTCTTTAATCTTTTTATTTTAAGTAGTGCTGGACTGGTCTTTGGATGGGACAGGGCTATGTATTCACTTGTCGCCTACTTCATAGCCTTTAAGGTAATTGACCTAACGATAGAAGGGTTAGACGAGTCTAAGGAGGTCATGATTATTTCTGATAAACATGACGAGATTACTGAAGTACTAATGGCTAGACTAGGCAGAGGTGTCACCCTTCTTCTAGGGAAAGGAGGATATACTGGAGAGGAAAAAGCTATATTATATTGCGTGGTCACACGATTAGAAATAGCTAAGCTAAAATCGATCCTTAATGAGATTGATGATGAGGCTTTTGTTACAATTAGTAGTGTGCACGAAGTAATGGGTGGTCGATTCAAAAAGAGAGCTATTCATTAGATCTGCATTTGCAAAAGTAGAAAGCATTGAGATTGGTCCTTTATGATAGTGGCAGCTCAAGCCGCGATTAAGAATAAGTGGTATCTGAGGACATAAAAAAGGCAAGGACCAGCGAGTATAAGCTGTGTTCTTACTTTTTTATACCTTATACAGACCCCCCATGCCGCTTAAGCGGCATCACTGATGAATGAAAATGAGTTATTTTCGGGGTAGAAAGTATAAGTTTTGAGTACATAATTCTGGTGGTATAAGTGCAACTAAGGCGACAGCCAAGTTTTCTTTATCGTTAATTACCAGACTCACACAAATATGTCTAGACCTTATGTTAAAATGAAAGAAATGGAATGAATGAAATGTAATGGGATAGCGATTAGCGTGTGGAGACGGGCTAAGACACTGACACCGAATGGGGGCTAAAATATGAGTGAGGTTCAGCATATCCGTGAGCGGTCGGAAAAAGAAGAAGAACGGCTTTCACCTTACGCGGCAAAAAGCAGGGAGGCCAGACGCGAGCGGGTGGAAGAAGAGTGCCCGATTCGTACTAAATTTCAACGCGATCGTGATCGAATTTTGCATAGTAAGCCGTTTCGTCGCCTTAAACATAAAACTCAGGTGTATATTGCGCCTACGGGTGATCATTATCGCACCCGCATGACGCATAGTTTGGAAGTTTCCCAAATATGCCGGACGATTGCTCGTGGTCTGCAATTGAATGAAGACCTTATCGAAGCGATTGCTTTAGGGCATGATGTTGGTCACACTCCCTTCGGGCATGTTGGGGAGGAGGCTCTTCGGCGAATTATTGGTCATTTTGAGCATAATGAACAGTCTATCCGCATTCTAACGGTTCTGGCCCGTGAGGGTCAGGGATTAAATCTCACAGAGCCTGTTCTTGATGGGATCTTACATCACACCGGAGAGGGTATCCCCAAAACGCTTGAGGGCCAGATTGTGAAAACTGGAGACCGGATTGCTTATCTTTGTCATGATTACGATGATGCCTTGAGGGCAGGTTTGCTGATTCCCAGTGACTTGCCAGAGAATGTTCAATGGATGCTTGGGGTAAAACCCAGTGCTATGATTGCCACGATGGTGGTCGATATGATTGAGGCATCCAATGAGCAAGATTTAATAGAACAGACGGTTGGGGTCAAAGGAGCTATGCAAGAGTTTCGGCAATTTATGTTTGACAGAGTATACAATAGCTCGACTTTACGCGAAGAGCGGCGTAAAGGGCAATACATCGTTCATGCTCTTTATGAATATTATATCCAGGATATATCTAGACTACCCGAGAACTTTTTGATTTGGGCTAACGGAAACAAAACCCAAGCAGTGGTTGATTATATATCCGGACTAACCGATAATTACGCAATTGATCTGTTTAAAAGCTTGTTTGTTCCCCAACGATAGATTATTAATAGAGAAGCAGACGACAAAAGCGGTTGAGTAAAACAACTCAACCACTTTTGTAAGCCTAGTTTTGGGTAGTTCCTTCTCGCCATCACGGTGCACAAACCATACCTGGCAGCGCTCTAATCTTGAGCAGACGTAGGTTCGAGTCTTGGTCGCGTATAAGTTATGGGCAACAGAAGTAAACTAAGGTGATCACACAAGGGGAGGGGTCTGGCGTATTTTATTTAGCAATTAGGCTTTTATTGGGCTTAATGGGTACGCTTGTGTCTAGTTGTCCAAGAATTCCATCTAGTTTTTTCCCGTCTAGGAGAAATTGTACACTTTGTATGTTAGAGAGGGTTGTTAACGTGTTGACAATACTATAGATCGTCATTTCTTCACCGGCGGAACCTCCGCTAAAGTTCGTTTGAAATTCTTTGGATAGATCAATTGTTGCCACGCCGTCTTTGACTGAGGCGCTATTAAGGGTTGTCCCTTTAGGAAGTGGTTTTTCCATGCCAGTAGGGGGAGTGGCTAGTTCCGTAAACATTGCTTTAATTACTTCTTGATCAGCTACTACAACCGTTCGATCTGTGGAACTTAATCCGCTAGCATCTGATTTGGGGAAATAAAGAGTTAATTTTACGGAGCGCGGAGTAGTATCAGAGGCATTGCTCGCTACGGGCGGAGTTGTGGCAGGATCTGGAGTTGTGGCGTTATTCGGTGATTTAACATCTTGTGTTTTACCTGAGTTACAACCAGTCAGGAAGACTCCTGCAAGCAACAGTGAAACGATAGCTAGGATGAGAGTTTTGTATGTACGTCTAGACATAAAGCATCAACCTTCCTCAAAATGGTTTTTATTTGTGTCAGTCAAATGGAGAGATTCTGTAGCATAAGTTTCCTATATATTAACATGCTTTTGAAGTGTGGGAAAGTGTTTGTCAGGGATTCTTCTCTGACAGAGCAGGATTTGGGTAAATAA
>DATMYU010000203.1:0-4375 GCA_035560775.1 Desulfosporosinus sp. | reverse complement strand
CTCGTAGTCTAGCTTTGAAAGGTCAATATGATACAGAGCCTTGGGCATTATCTTCGTATGATGTTATGAAGTTGATTGAGGGCTGCGGAGGTAGATTTCATATCACAGGGCTTGAGAATTTGCATAAGTGCCAAGGACCTGTGGTATTTATTAGTAATCACATGAGCACCCTTGAGACCATGGTACTTCCTTGTATAATTGCTCCACATATGAACGTAACTTTTGTCGTTAAAGAGAGCCTTGTTACTCATCCGTTCTTTGGCCCCATCATGCGTTCGCGAAATCCAATTGTTGTAGGCAGGTCGAATTCTCGAGAAGATTTTCAAACAGTCATGAAAATGGGACAGAAATTATTATCAGAGGGAACATCGATTATTATATTTCCCCAGAGTACAAGGTCCGTTGAATTTGTAGCGAAGGAATTTAACTCTTTAGGGGTAAAGTTGGCTAGACACGCTAAGGCTCAGGTTATTCCGATTGCTATAAAGACAGATTTTTGGGGAAATGCTAAATATTTGAAAGATTTCGGAGCAATCAGTCGTAATAAACCAATTCATATGGTCTTTGGAGAACCTTTATCCATTGAAGGCACTGGAAAAGAGGAAAATGAATTCATTATCGAGTTTATTAGTTCTCATCTTGCCAAATGGAAGGACTAAACAGTGAAACACAAACTGATACCACGGTTTAGGCAAGAAGGAGGTACCCATGAAGCCAGAATTGAAACGGTCTGTTTGTCCCTACGATTGTCCTGATGCGTGCGGGTTATTAGTTGAAGTTGTCGACGGTCGAGCACTGAAGGTTAAGGGTGATCAGGAACATCCCTATACTAAAGGGACGTTATGCCCTAAAATGGATCATTATGAACGAACGGTTCACTCCCCACAAAGACTCACGCACCCTTTACTACGCATCGGAAAAAAAGGAGCGGGTCAATTTAAACCCATTACATGGGACGAGGCGATCCAAGGAATTGCCGAAAGATGGAGGGGGATTGTTTCTGAGCATGAAGCAGAAGCCATCTTGCCTTATTCCTATGCGGGAACGATGGGTGCCGTCCAACGCAATTGTGGGGAAGGTTTTTTTCATCGACTGGGAGCCTCGAGATTGGCTCGTACCATTTGCGCCTCATCTAAAGACTATGGCTGGTCGTCTGTTATGGGGGAAACCCTGGCTCCACACCCTGACGAGGTTAAGCAAAGCGATTTTATTATCTTGTGGGGTACGAATGCATTAGCGACAAACATTCACCTGCTACATAATGTGCAAGAGGCGAAAAAGCGTGGTGCTACCGTTTGGCTTGTCGATACGTATGAAAATCCTACGGCTCAAATGGTCGATAAGGTTGTACTAGTACGGCCGGGGAGTGACGGTGCTTTGGCCCTCGGGATCATGCACCTTTTGGTTCGTGAGGGCTGGATTGACCAAGCGTTTATGGAGAGGCATGTGCAGGGGTTTGAACAGTTTCGCACGGAAGTTTTGCCCGCTTATCCGCCGGATAAGGTCAGTCGAATTACCGGAATCGAGGTAAGTTTGCTCGAAGCAATGACTCTTCAATATGGCCGTTCTCGAGCACCCTTTATTTCCTTGGGATCCGGGCTTTGCCGCTATGGCAACGGGGCGATGACGGTTCGCACTATCACCTGTCTTCCCGCCCTTGTTGGTGCCTGGAGCAAGCCTGGTGGCGGGTTGTTTTCCAGCATTTCTACGAGTAAGGCATTTAATATGAATCGAGTAACGCGCGAAGATTTCCTAAAAAAACCAACCCGTATCGTAAATATGAATCAACTCGGCTATGCCTTGACGGAATTATCGGGGCCGCCGATTATGGGTTTATATGTCTACCATACCAACCCAGCCGTCGTAGCTCCAGATCAAACTATGATTATCAAGGGACTTATGAGAGAGGACCTATTTACGGTTGTTCATGAACGATTCATGACGGATACGGCTCGCTATGCTGACATCATTTTACCAGCCACAAGCTCATTAGAGCACGCGGATATCTACCGCGCCTATGGCCATTATGGTATCCAGAAAGCGGCGGCGGTTATTCCTCCGGTAGGGGAAGCTAAATCGAACTGGGAAGTATTTCAGTTGCTCGCCCAAGCCATGGATTTCGGCGAACCTTACTTTAGCCAAACTGTGGACGAAGTTATCAATCAACTAATTGAACCACCTACACCGTGGTTGGAAGGAGTTGACTTTGAGAGACTCCAAGACGGGCGCTCTGTCGAACTGTCCCTACCTGAGAATTATAAAACAACCTTTTATACTCCATCTGGTAAAATAGAATTATACAATCCCAACGAGGCCGACCCGCTGCCTCGCTATTTTGAGCCTTACGGTGATGATGCCCCGTTTTATCTCATGAGCACCCCTAGTATTTATTCATTGAATTCGTCCTTTAATGAGCGTCCCGATTTACTGCGCAAAAAGAAAGCGCCCTGTCTGCAAATGAACTCTAAAGATGCTGAGCAGAAGAATTTGCAAGATGGTCAGAGAGTGATGGCTTTCAACGAGCGTGGCAAAGTGCACTTCATTCTTAAGTTAACGGCAAAAGTTCCCCAAGGAGTCGTAGTAACCGAAGGCTTGTTTTGGAACGAAAGCGTGTCTGGAGAAGGTGGAGTAAACGTCCTTACATCCCAACGACTAACGGATAGAGCTGAGGGGAGTACCCTTTATGATGTCAAAGTTGATGTTCGACTGGTCTAAACGAGCTTGCTAAGCTAATTGTGCAAGACGTTGGAGGCACCATCAGAAATAGGTAGGAGTTTCTTCAATTGAATCATAACTGTAAAAGTTAATATATTTTATAATAAGACTGGGAGGTAGGCGAAGTGGCTTATTATTTTGATGATGCTTCAAGAACGTTTAGTGAATACTTATTAATTCCGAATTTAACGAGAATGGACTGTATTCCTAGTAATGTTAGTCTCACAACACCAATCGTTAAGTTTGAAAAAGGTAAAAAATCTTCGTTGGAATTAAAGATCCCTTTTGTTTCAGCCATCATGCAATCTGTTTCTGACGATAATTTAGCAATTGCTTTGGCAAAGTGTGGTGGGCTGGCCTTTGTTTTCTCGTCACAACCGATTGTGGAACAAGTTGAGATGATTAAAAAGGTAAAGAAATTTAAAGCGGGTTTTGTGGTAAGTGACGCAAATTTAACCCCAGAACATACCTTGCAAGATGTTATTAATTTGAAAGAAAAGTCAGGTCATTCTACAATTGCCATTACAGAGGATGGATCACCTATTAATAAGTTGTTGGGACTTGTGACAACGAGGGATTATAGGGTAAGCAGAGATAATATGGATCGCAAAGTAAAAGAATTCATGACTCCTTTCTCAAAACTCATAATTGCGAAGGAAGGAATCAGTCTTAGTGAAGCAAATGATTACATCTGGGAGAAAAAGTTGAACTGTTTGCCTATTATAGATAATAGCCAAAACCTCCGTTATTTTGTTTTCAGAAAGGATTATGATGAACATAAAAATAATCCTCTCCAGTTATTAGACTCAGACAAGAGATTTATAGTTGGAGCAGGAATAAATACCAAGGATTATAAGGAAAGAGTACCTGAACTAGTGAAAGCCGGTGCAGATATACTGTGCGTCGATTCCTCAGATGGATATAGTGAGTGGCAGAAAGAAACCCTTGAATTTATTAAGAAAGAATTTAAGGGTCAAGTAAAGGTTGGTGGGGGAAATGTTGTTGATAAAGCAGGATTTATGTATTTGGTTGAAGCGGGTGCCGATTTTGTTAAAGTAGGAATAGGTGGAGGGTCAATCTGCGTCACTAGGGAACAAAAAGGAATTGGGAGAGGTCAGGCCTCAGCTGTTATCGAAGTTGCTAAAGCCAGGGATGATTATTATGCCTTGACAGGCATCTATGTCCCCATATGTTCTGATGGAGGAATCGTCCATGATTATCATACTATTTTAGCAATAGCTATGGGTGCTGACTTTATTATGATGGGCAGGTATTTTGCACGGTTTGATGAAAGTCCCGGTAAAAAAATCAAATTAGGAAACAATTATGTGAAAGAATATTGGGGCGAAGGGTCTAATCGAGCACGGAACTGGCAGAGGTATGACTTTGGAGAAGGGTCGAAACTCAGCTTTGAAGAGGGAGTAGATAGCTATGTACCTTATGCTGGCAGATTACAGGATAATTTGAATTTAACTTTGAGCAAAATCAGGTCAACTATGTGTAGTTGCGGAGCAATTTCTATCGAAGAATTACAAAGGACTGCCAGAATGACCCTCGTTTCGTCGACGAGCATCATTGAAGGTGGAGCACATGATGTCATTTTGAAAGAAAAAAATTATTAGAATGGAAATTTCTATTAACCTTGGAAATAGTCTAAGCC
>DATMYU010000202.1:0-7046 GCA_035560775.1 Desulfosporosinus sp. | reverse complement strand
TTTAAAATTTTATCCCGCGTCCATTTCGCCGTGGAAGGTGGCTCATATCCGCCGCTGTCTAAGGCGATCAACGCAAAAAACGGCCCATTAATACCTTGTGCTTCAAGATCAGCGTAGTTGTAGATTTCGGCGATCAAATCTTTGCCGCCAAAATCCCGAGGATTCCCCTGAGCTGCACCGACGGCCAGACTGATTCTGGCTAAATCCGTTACTTTGCGCAAGATAGAATTCCAATTATTCTGTAGATATTCTTCGTTTTTCGCCAAATAATCAGAAAGACCATCATAGCGATCCAATCTCCCCAAACCAATCGTCGACCAATTGTACACGCTAGGACTGACAACCTCTTGATCAGCTGCGGCCTGAAGAGCAGCTTGAATAGAGGCCCTTTCCCATTTTTCTAAATCGTCGATCACCTGATCAACCGCAGGGCGGCTCACTGTTCCCTGCGCGGCTATAGCCTGAGCTTGGGCCTCCGCTGCCAACCCAGTAATAGGAGTACTCATTAGCAGCAAACCAGTCAAGAGAATAGCTAAGCTCCGTTTAATTTTTTTCATGTTTCTTAACTCCTTCACAAAGTGATAGGCTTAGAGTCAACCCTTAAACGGCTGACTCTAAGTCTGGATTGGAGATAGAAATTCTATTCGAGCATAAGATTATTGAATGATCATGCGCAGCGCACTCTCCTGTTCTGCGTTAATGATCCCTTCTCCTCCAATAATCACTAGATCGGAGATGGCCTCATGTTGTTTGGTCAGATAGTCCGCACTGGCTTGAGGGACAGTCTGATCAACCATAATCAAAGGTGAGAGGGTATGAGCAGCCAGATTTCCGGCGGTTAAGGCATCCGCAAAATTCAGGCCTGTTGCAATATAGATACGATTTGGGTTAAGCTTTAAGCCCTCAGCTATCGCTATGGCCGTTGCATAACTATCCATTCCGGCATAACGGACAGCTCCCGGCAACTGATTATAAACAAGTGCCGCCACTACGACTTCCCCGCCGACAACAATGGTCGAGCTGACTTTTTGGTCTTTGAGCGCTTGGGCTGTCGCCGCAGGGAGAGCTTGTGCTTCCGTAAAGAGGATGGGGATCCCGTTATAGGCAGCATAAGCAGAGATAGCCAGAGCATCCGAGTAATGTCCGTCTTCCCCATTAGCTAGTACAGCCTGACCTGTCGTTCCGAGGGCGGCTGCGAGCAATGCGGCAGTCTCATAGCGGTCCACACCACCATAACGTTGGATATTATCCGTTCCATAAACGTTCTGCAGTTCAGTCTCGATGGCCTGAGAGATAACTCCAGTTCCTCCGATTAAGGTAACTTTTTTGACTCCCAGTTTCTGTAATTCTTCTTGAGTGGAGGGGGTAAGGGTATCACGCTCGGTTAACAGAATAGGTGCATTCAGCTTAAAGGCCAGTGGAGCGGCAGCTAACGCATCGGAGAAGGTGTTGGCATTGACCAGCACCGCATTGTCCGCCCCGGCTTTCCAGCCCTGGGCAGCTACCTCATTGGCCGTTAGGAAGCGGTCGACTCCGGCCAAGCGCTTCGGCACGCTACTGGTGTCAGCCATGACGGCGTAAGTGGAAAAGTGATAGGTGGGCACAGAAAGGGTGTTGGTGAGCGGATCAAAAACGCCGCCTAGCTTGACCCAATCTTTTTTGTCCAAGTTCCACCAATAGATAGCCAGTTGTCCAGTCGTTATTCCAGTCGGCAAATCACCGGTGATCGGGAAGGTTAGGGTGACAGGGGCCGTGAAGTTGGCTGTATCTTCCTGAACTAAGCCAGCGGCGTTTTCCATTTCAAACTGACGCTGGTATTTGAGAGGATCGAGTACCATTATCCCGCTGTCGGCTTGCGGCGGGGTCGTGATCTGGCCGATCCTAACTGTGAATTTAATCGGATCACTCTGATTATTCAGCGCTCCCGCCGGTACGCTCAATTGGACACCATCTGCTGCTGTTAAGACTGTCGCTGTAAGTGCTGTAGGGTTTAGCCGCGGAGTATCTTCCGGTAGCGCTGCTCCGGCCTGCTGTTCGGGCGTAACACTGTTTAAGACTGCCAAGGCATTCTGGTTGCTTTCGCCAAGCGCGCCCGGAATTGTGGAAACCGGAGCTGCTGGCGTACCGGGTGAAGTACCAGATGAACTACCGGATGATCCGCCGGATGATCCACTATTATCATCATCGTCCATATCGGAGTCTTCTTCTTTCGTATAATCGTCCGTATAGTGCCAGACAACGACATCGTCGTCTTTCAGCTTATACTCACGCAGCCCGAGGCTAGGATGTTTGCCGTTGACTGTGTACATCCAGCCGGAATTGGGGCCGTTGTCAAATTCACCAAGCCAATCTCCGCCGAAGGAGGCGGGGGCTTTGATGCGACCGATGTAATTGTCCTGCGTCTCTTCGTATTGAATTCCTTTGTCGTCGAGCACTTTGGTAAATACATCATAGACTGTGGATTTTTTGGCGACGCTGACCGAGGTTTTCGGAATCCAGGTCTGGAAAGCTGTGTGTTTGGCAACGGTTCCGTGCACACTGTCGCCTTTCAAAGTAAAGCTCACCGTTATCATTGGATCCGTTGGAGTTCCTCCGCCGCCCGAAGCGCTGACCACTACGGTGCAGGCGGCACTCATACCGCTGCCGTCGTTGGCTTCGGCGGTAATGGTTACCGTCCCTTCTTTCTCACCCGCCACTTTGCCGTTATCATCTACCGTGGCTACCGCGGCGTTACTTGAACTCCATTTAAGTGTCTGATCCGTGGCAGTGCTGGGGGTTACCGTGGCGGAAAGACTGACCGTCTCTCCCACCTTAACTTCTGCACTGGTCGGAAGCTCTATAAGGGTCACTAGGATAACGCCTGGCTTATAGATAAGGGTATAGCTGGCACTAGCCGTGTTATTTTTACTGTCTTTCGCTTCCAGAGTGATGATGTTGGAAGCGCCTTCCCTCAAGGTCACGGTATAACTGCCGTCCGTTGCGGGGGCGACCGAATCTCCGTTAAATTTCACTTGGACGGATACTGCGCCTTCCACAGCATCCATGGCTGTAGCGGTAAAGGCGTAGTCTGCCGTGTTCACCGTCTTACTCATTAAGTCGGTGGTGATCACCGGCGCCACTGTGTCGCCTGTCTCCGTGTTCCCGAAATAATAGACCGAGCTCTTGCCGTTGTTGTATTTTTCTCCCGCTTGCACAAACCGATCATAGGCTAGCAGGGCTAGGTATGCTTGCTCGGTCGCCATGTCGTCGCTACTTTCATCACTCAAGGTATGGCGGAAAGACCCATCTGCCTGCTGGAAGGCGAATAGGGCATCCAACAGGTTTTTTCCGCTCTTGGTAAAATCCTCTGCAGTGGGATCGATCCCATTGGCGGAGAGGCCGATGACCGCCTGGGAAATGGCTTCGCTGTTGACTGTACCTGTGGAGGTGAAGCCGCCGTCCGAACTCTGCTCGCCCGAGAGCCAGTTCACGGCCTTGTTCGCCGCTGTCTTGACCTCTGCCCTAGTGTAATAGGGTGCTAGGGCCTGCAAGGTCATGCTCGTGATGTCCACGTCACTGCTGCCTGTTGTTCCGAGATCCCAGCCACCGTCGCTGTTTTGGTGGGTCAACAGATAGGAAATCAGGTAGTTCCTGCTGTACCGTGCATTTTCAGGCACCACGTAGTCCTTGGCATCCAAGGCGATGAGCCCAAAGATGACGCCGTTGATTCCCTGGAAAGTGATGTCCCTGTTGCTGGACGAGACATAAAAGTTGTAGACAGTCTCGACCAGGTCATGCCCGTTGACGTCGCGGGGATTGCCTCCCGCCGCCAAGATAGAGAGCACCCATTTTTCTAGGTCCGTGACCTTCGCCATTTGGCCACTGTTGAGCTTTTCATAGTATTCATCAACGGTCTGCACTATGTCGTTCAAATAAGTCGGCGCAATTGTCTGGCCGGCGACACCCTTGCCGACAATGACCCAGTCAGAGGTATAGCCGCTGGTGTTGAAGTATTGCGTGACCTTGCCGCTTGCCTCTCGTACCTGTCCGATG
Source organism: Desulfosporosinus sp. (assembly GCA_035560775.1). Lineage (GTDB taxonomy): Bacteria > Bacillota > Desulfitobacteriia > Desulfitobacteriales > Desulfitobacteriaceae > Desulfosporosinus. The sequence goes on along the minus strand of DATMYU010000202.1, from coordinate 3,014 downwards.
GTTCCCGGACTGTCCGAGCCAGGGGTGTAGGTCACGGTATAGCTTTGTTCCGCAGAATTCCCTGCGGCATCTACCGCACGTACGGTGAGGGTGTTTGGCCCTTTAGCTAGGGTGACAGTATAACTGCCGCCCGCACCAGGGGCTACGCTCTGCCCTTCAGGCATCGTTGTGTTGATCAAGCGGACGCTTGGACTGAGAGGGCCATCCGTTGCATCCTGCGCCGTTACTTGGAAGCTAAAGCTGGCTTTTGTTACCGTTAGGGCCGCATTCAGGGTTTGGTTGGCCATGTCTTTTACCGTGATTACCGGTGGGGTTTTGTCTTCTCCCACTAACTTCGCTAGCGCGGCTTCTGCTGCTGTTAGTTTTGCTAGATTAGTGACCAGCGCCTTTTGGGCACCGCTTAAGGCAGCATAGGCTGCTCGGGCTGCTTCGATCTGCGTTTTGTCCTTTAACGTAATCTTATCGACGGCAGGGAGCGCTGCAACTAATGTGCTGACTTCATCGGCACGACCTTGGTCGGAATTGTCCCCGGCGATGGCTATAGTTATTTTATAGATGTTCTCAGCGCAAGTAACTGTGATCACTTGTTTGTTTACAACAGCAATCTCGTCAGTTCTTCGATAGGTTTCATTACCTGACTTAATAGTTACCTGATTCGTTCTATTAGCAGCTGTCGGAGTAACGATTATTTTGGTCGCTGCTGGCAACGTCAAGGTATAGTTTTTCGTTGCTGGGGTAAATGTGGGACTGAGGGTTCCTGCACTGCTGGATAGAGCTTTTAAAGTAGTGTTCGTGTTGTTAACATCTCCGTCAACATCAACTCCCAAATTGCAGGTGTAACAGAATTCGACGACATCGCCGTCCTTAACGACAAAACTATTGACTCCCGCATTAATAAACCAATCATTGAGCGTGACCATCCAGCCACTCTGCATACCTGAATCAAACTCTGAAAGCTTAGTAACGGTTCTTCTTCCGTCGGCAGAGGTAACTGGACCGATCCCGCTTACATAATTTGCAGCTCCATAAGCATTCATATTTTTAGTAGCCAGCGCCTTCTCTAAGGCCCCTCTCATGGTAAGACCTTCGGTTATCGCGACGTCTGTTGGCGGAAGTATTTCACCAAAGGGTTGCCGATAATTAGCACCCAGCGAGGCTACTTCGCTTGCTCGCCTTTGTACATTATCGACCACTCTTACTTTGACGGTTCCTAAATTGGTCGGTGCTGATTCCAGGTTTTGACTGACTGTTGCGTTGTTGTACCCTGTCGCTATAATTGCTATAGTATGGCTGCCAGCTGTTGTCATGACACCAGCAAGTAGTCGAAGATTACCCGCTGTGATCGTGTATTGACTGGGTGGTAACACTGTTCCATCCACGGTGATACTACTTATGGCGTTCCGCCACGCGGAATTATCTGTGAATGTTAGATCTACCGCTTTTCCTAGAGTATTGTCTGTACTGTCGGCGCTCAGCAGTGGTGGCGTGAGCAAGGAGGTTTGTTGACCTACTGTAAATGATTTCTCTTGCTGTATTCCATTGCTGCTTACTTTAACCTTGTAGTCACCGTTGGCTAGTTGGAAAATAGTTTGATACGTTCCTTGACTAGTTGAACTAAGCTGATCGATATAGGACTTGTCCCCATTTAGACTCTTGGTAACCATTAGGGTTACCACGCTCTCAGGGGTCGTCGTTCCTTGAAGGGTGACTTGGTTACCGGCTGTCTGCACTGCAACGGTCAGACTATCCTGGGCTAGAACCCCTGCAGGGCAAAGTAAGGCAAAGATCAAAGCTAGAACTAAGAACCTCAGCCATTGACTTGGTTTCTTATGTTTCGGGTTGTGCATCGTTTTTCCTCCTGTAATCGTTTTTTGTTTTCATACAGCTAGGCACGGCTAGCTTCTTGAACTAATCGTTGGGCTTAGCTCTGCATAAGGCAAAACCGCCGTCTGTCAATTGATTATTCAAAATGGCCGTGATTAGCTTATCCCGTGACCATACTGCCTCTGTGGGTAGTTCATATTGCTTAGAATCCAAGGCTATAAGAGCGTACTAGGAAAAGCAACAATAAGCCATATCTAGGCTTAAATTCTTTAACATCTTTTTCATTCCCATTCTCCTCTAATCTAATCTAAAATGATGGACTAACCCTTTACAGTTAGCCCTCAAACACACATTAGCCAAACTCCTTCTTTAAATAGCACGGTTTTACTTTTTAGTGGATAATCATAATCCAAGATTTTTAATCCCCTTACTTTACTTATATGGCACCCGCCACAGTATCAACAGTGTGCTAGTCAGGCTTTATAGCGCATTTGCCTATGCTGTATCTGTTTTATCGGCATATTTAGACTTTTACCGTGAGCCTCACCTCCTGCCCATTTCAGAAAATAACCAAGACGGTCCTGGCTTCCACAATAGGAAAATTGGGTCCCCGTGAGTGGGGCAGACTAGGCTACTGGTAGAGCAGAATTGGTTTCACCCCAAACTTACCTTTCCGTGGAAGGCTTGATATGAATTATCCAGGCAGGTCTCCTGACTCATGGTATGCGCTTCTCTGCTGAGAAAACGCACCATTCACAGTGGCCGGACCGTCCGGGTTTCACACCCGGTTCCCTTTTCAGCCTTGTCTCCAAGGCCACCTAGATAAAATAGACTGTTAACTTAAAAGTAGATAGTGATAAGAATAACAAAAAGACCTTCTTACGAAGGTCTTAACTCTATCAATACATAATCATCTAAGGTTCCTAAGAACCATTGATGACATCGTTCGATATGTCTCCCCCCCGAAAGAACACTATCTTATTCAGCTGTGACCTGTAGATCTACTGGCTTAAGCCTCATCTTACTCCCCATCCCTCCCTAAAGGTTCCTTCCTTCAGGGGGTTTCTATGGGTTTCATCTGCCTTACAGTAGTTGGGGGGCTACAGTGGTTTTAAACCACGGCCCTTTGTATTCCAGCAGGGAAACCTGCTTGGAATATTTGCATAATTTTCTATCTTTAAGGATATATC
>DATMYU010000201.1:0-11059 GCA_035560775.1 Desulfosporosinus sp. | reverse complement strand
ATAATATATGATTCCAGTGCAGAAAGTCTTAAAACGAAATTAAGTTGACGATTACTCCCTATTTACGAAACCCCCGTCACAAGCGGGTTTAACGGTCTCAGTCATTTAGCAGTGTATAGCGACGAGCAACTTTTTTCGACGGTCCTGAAAACTCATTTTACAATTAGGGGTTTCTGCACTGGAATCATATATATGAGGTAAATAAGTCATAATGTCTTTCCGAAATGATAAATTAACTAAAATGCGCTGGCCCAATGAAACACTTCGTTTTGTAATGCCCCCGCTTGTCAAGACACAATTTTGAAAATCTTAAGATAAACTCCTTTCCTCACAATCGATCATGTTTTCTACTATGACGGTGAAAAAAAACCTAGCGCTACTTGGGCACAGGGAGATGCAAGGCGCATTGAACGAAAAAATAAGCCGACTGTGCCTTAAAAAAACTGGGTCTTAAAATTTCAGATGCGCTTAGATTAAAACTCTGTTTCAAAAATAAAATAAACACCCGAAACCTACAGCACATTCCATCACTAATCTTGGCACAGCCCACAACAGCTTGCCATTTTTCATTATCCGTCATTCGGGCAGGCTTTCCGTGGTTTTTCTCCTTGTTAGTGTGTATCTATGAATTTTTGTAATTCATTGTGCCAGGCATCAGGCTCAAATGTGCGCACCTCGGTGGTCTCTCTAAACAAAAGGTCAATGATATAACGTGGCCTTTTACCGCCGATGTACATTGCCTTGATACATGAAACACAGTAAACCACTACATTGTCACAAGGAATTTCGCTTGAACGTTTTTTCATCTGCTCTTTGACCTGCTCTATAGGCAATACACCGTAAAAACTATCCCCACAACAGACCGCTTTCGTACGAGTATTTTTCGGTTCGGTGACATAAATATTCATCCTCTCAAGGAGTTTTCTAATGGCAGAATGTACCCTTTCCTCGGTGCGCGTGGGACATGCATCATGTACGGACATTTCCATACCGTTATAGTCAGGAAACTGAAAGGTTTTGCTTTCAGCTAATATTTCCCAGAGTGATACTGTAGATATCCCTTCATAGAGTTCCCTGTATCGCCTGTCACATCCTGCACAGGTATTAATCACTTGCGTGCCACTTTCGAGTTGGGATTCATGTCTGCAACAAATCAGATGTTCGGGAATATCACTTAAAACTTCGTTTAGAAACTTTAATACCTTCTTGGCAAGCTCTGGCTTGTAGATCATTAGCGCACATCCCGGTGCATAGACTTGTTTCATTAATAATTCCTCCAGAATAATCATATCGCAAAACTATTGATTACTAGCATTTCCATGTTAAAGTTACCAGTCACCATCCCTTGAAATATTTATTGGTCGCAACAGCCTCGCCCTTGTAATACTCTTTTCACCATATTTCTCTTTAACTAAATCAATGACCTTCGTGAGAGTTTCATTATCTTTTTGCGGTTCAGAAAAAAAAGAAAGTTGACCTTCTAGCTTATCGGTTAGATTATGCAGCGTTAAACCAATTAACCTGAGCGGCTGTTTAAGCGATACCTCCTTCAATAAGTTACAAGCCTCTTTATATATTACGTTATCACTATCGGTGGCAAGAGATAATGTATGGGAACGAGACACTGTGCGAAAATCATCATATCGGACTTTCAAGGTGATCGTTTTTCCTTTAAAGGCCTCCTTACGCAAGCTCCGACCCACATCAAGAGCAAACTTCAACAACGCTGTCTCCAACACATTCCGGTCTGCAATATCTGTGTCAAAAGTGGTCTCTCGACCGATGGATTTAACCATCCTCTCGCTTTCCACTGGTCTATCATCGATACCTTGGGCCAGCTGATAAAGCTGACTTCCTAAAACTCCAAAGAGCTGCGTTAAGTATCCCCGCTCCAAGCAACGCAAATCTTTAACCGTTTTGACATTAAGCTTATGCAACAGCTCAGTCGCTTTCTTACCCACTCCCCAAAGCCTTTCCACCGACAGTGGGTCTAGAAACCCCTGCACATTATCCGGTTGAACAATAACAAAGCCATCTGGTTTCTGCAAATCTGATGCTAGTTTAGCTAGAAACTTATTACAGGCCACACCAACTGAAGCCGTTAATTTAAGCTCCAGCTGGATTCGTTGTTTAATTGTAATAGCGATTGCATCTGCAGGACCAAATAAGCTCGTTGACCCTGTAACGTCCAAAAATGCTTCATCCAATGATAGTGGCTCTACAATTGGCGTATAAGTCATAAATATCTGTCGGATTTGTAACGAAACTTCCTGATATTTATGGATGTTTGCAGGCAAAAAGATCGCTTGAGGACAGCGTCGGAAAGCCTCTGACATGGGCATAGCCGAGTGAATTCCAAATTTGCGGGCTTCATAAGAGGCAGCACAAACTACGCTCCGGCTGTTAGGTTTTCCCCCTACAACTACAGGCTTACCCAGTAATGTAGGATCGTCCCGTTGCTCAACCGAGGCGTAGAAGGCATCCATATCCACATGTAGTATTTTACGAAAGTTTGTCCAAACGTCCATATCATCATTATAGCTATTTTCAGAATCCAAAGCTACTTAGTCTTCGGATTATTAGCCACGGAACCATGATTGACAAAAGGGTTGCTCAGTTACCTGACCTCAAACAGGCGACTTTTTAGTGTCCCCATCTCACCTAGGACGACCGAATCGGGAGACATTAATTTAGCAGTCGGGATTGCAGGACTCGAACTGGCTCTTAAAGAAAACTTGGCTGGCGCCAAGCCGCAGGCGCAGGCGGCTGCCTAGTTGCACTTATACCACCCGAATTATGCCACTCGAAACTTATACTTTCTGTACAGGTATAAAGAAAACTTGGCTGGCGCCAAGCCGCAGGCGCCGGCGACCGCCTAGTTGCACTTATACCACCCGAATTATACCACCCAAAACTTATACTTTCTGTACAGGTATGAAAAAATAGAGTGAGGCGGGATAAGTTTCTCGGGTAGCGGAACGGGATAGCTCTGAATATATTGCACCATATATTTCCTTTTTAATTGAGCTAATCGGAGGTTAAAACCTATGTTTTTTGAAAAAATGAATATGTTTGGCTATCCACCTATAGGCTTTGGACAGAAACAGCCACAGCACCCTACGCCCCCAACTCAAAGTTACCCGTTGCAAGGATTCCCGTCCCAAGGTTATCTACAAGGGTATGCACCTCAGGGGTATAACCAAGAGTATAGAAGACAAATGCCCGCACGACCTGCCTGGCAAGAACCCAAGGAGGCCATCTGCTCAACACCCAGTTGTTTGATCGTCATTCATACAACCAGTCGACAACTCGAGCTTTATGAAGAAAACCGGTTGATCCAGCATTGCCCCATTGCTGTAGGCAAAGTAGCAACCCCCACACCCCACGGCCGATACACCATAGCCACTAAAACAGCTTATCCTGGTGATATCTTTGGCACCCACTTGCTAGGACTTTCCATTCCACATTATGGGATCCACGGAACAAATAACCCGTCAAGCATTGGGCAAGCCGTGTCCAAAGGATGTATCCGTATGCATAACCACGACGTTGAAAACCTATTCCAACACGTCGAAATCGGCACCCCCGTGATCATTCAATGCTAATAACAAAATAAGTGTGACTCGGATTCTTTAGATTGACCTCTAATATCATGCCAATAAAGAAAACTTGGCCGGCGGCTGCTTAGTTACACTTATACCACCTGAATTATGCAACCCGAATTATACTTTCTGTACAGGTATAAAAAAAGGCCACTTCCAAAGAGTGGCCTTTTCATCTAAATTGAATCCCGCAAAGTTCCTCCAGAATTAATGGATACACGGCTCTAGATTAATCCTCAACCAAGCTGTTCCTATTCGTCATTAACCGGAGAATAATAGGTTTTAGCTATTACACCTTACAACTACGAAAACAAAATCAGATAATAGACATTCTGTAAACCAACCAAGTAAGGAAATCAATACTTTGACCTAACTAAACGCAAACCAGTCAAAAACTAAACTCTAGGCACTGAAACTAATCTGGACAAATCCTCCACTATTTCTTCAATTACTTTAGGACTAACTGGAATCAATCGAAAGACTAAAATTAGTCTAAAAGGCTACTTAACCACTGCCCTGGCAAAGTGTGTATGCTCGGTCGCATGGTAGTTATCTGTACGTCCGTGAAAGTAGCGTCCCTCGATCTCTGAAGGGCTTAAGTTTTCGTGAAGACGTAAGCCTACGCTTGCAAGGTCTGCTTCAAGCGTGGATGGGTCAAAGCCTGTGATAATGGGTTCCCCCGCCTGTTGTGCGTATTGCTTCCAGCCTCGCACACGTGGAGCCACTTTCTCAGAAACAAATGCGTCGGTGTCATAATAATCAAAAATGATGGTGCTCCCTGTAGGGACGAGGCCAGCAATGGCACCCAGCGTGGCGAATACCACGTCACGAGGCAAGTAATAGGTGACACCTAGCCAGCTAAAAAAGCTTAAAGCCTCTGAGTCATAGGGTGAACGTTTGAGGGCTGTTTCTAAATTTTCTTTCGTGAAATCCACCGGAACAAAATGTAGATTCAATGGTTTCTCCCAACCCAACTTAGCAATACGTTGAGCCTTAAACGCTTGAGTTGCTGGATGGTCGACCTCGAATACCTGAAGCTGCTTTACCATATCAGGAAGTCGAAATGCAAAGGTATCCATTCCTGCACCCAGGATAATATACTGCTGCACCCCCTGCTTAACTACTTCCTCAAGATTGTCTTCTGTATAACGGGCACGACTTATAATGTCTGATGTGGATGTTATGGTTTGTATGAACCACGCCAAGGCAGCCGCCTGATCAGGGAAAGACGCATTAGGGAAGGTGTTTTTAATTATCTTCATATATTGTTGACCAAATAATACACGTTCCTCCTCCGTAAGTAAATGATATGCCAAAAAGTCATCAAATACTTTGGTTTCATCGTGCACGGCATGATAGCCCCGCTGGTATGCTGTAAGCAGCGACATATGACTGGCTTGATTTTCTTGCATTACATTGCCTCCTAACTTAGATTCACGCCATGGATTCATGTTATTTACATGCATTAGGCAACTGGGTATTATTTATGCCTTTGGTAAATTACCACTATAATGGAGGTAGTATTGACCTTGACGCAAATATTTACTTCGGGTTCCTTGGATAATTCTTTTATCCATCTACTTTCTCCCACTCTCATCCTTCGACATTGTTGCTAATTTTTCCTCCATAGGAATACCAAAAGCCGCCCTTCTAGGACGGCACTCTTTATATGCTACACTAATAGTTTAGCATCCTTTTACCTTATGTGAGGTGCTAAAATTCAACGACATCAATGTTACCAATTTATAGAGCGTTTATGAGTAAATCTTTACAACAAAAGTTATCACTGACATAAGAAGATCTAACATAATCAACATGTTCCAACGGACAGACCCCGCTAGTAAAAGGGTGGGTCTATCAACCTCTTCGGGTAGAAGGGTCGCCTTCGGTGACCCCACACCCGCAGAACCCGGCGGACGGATTTCCCGCACCAGGCTCTTCGGAGACTGACCCATTGTGCTTTTCAACCCGCTTAAAGTTCCCGTGTCAGTTGATACGCGTCCCAGATGGTATACATAATATTGTGCACGTTACGTGAATCACCCACATTGTAAATTACCTTGTTGGATGAGATCATGGATTTATACAGTCCATTATTGGAGCGATAGCCAATCGCCACCAGGATGGTATCTGCTTTGATCTCTATCTGTCCCTCCGGAGTCTTAACCGTAACAGAAGTATCACTGACGTCGATTACGGTGGAATTACAGTACACACCGACCTTGTTGAAGGCCAGAAGGTCCTTAAGCATATCGTAGTTGGCAAAGCACATGTCTGCGCCACCACCGATAATCTTCGGCAATGCCTCCACAATAGTTACGTTTTTACCCTGCTGGCGAAGCCATAAACCAGTTTCGCAGCCGACCAAACCGCCACCGACCACAATAATATTGTCTCCAGCTTTTTCCTGCCCCATAAGGATCTCGTCGGCTGTACAAACGTGATTCTTACCGTCAAAGTCCAGTTTCATAGGAGATGAGCCTGTAGCGAAGATAACAACATCTGCCTTGAGTTGTTCAATCATTTCCGCATCGACTTCACAGTTAAACTTGATTTCAATAGGGAGTTTGGAAAGCTGCACTTCATACCATTTCAGTAAAGCGCGGTCATCTTCTTTGAAATCTGGTACGCTACCAGGAAGAATGTTGCCACCTAACTTAGTGCCTTTTTCGAGAAGTGTAACTCTATGCCCGCGGATTGCACAGACTCTTGCTGCTTCCATGCCTGCCAGACCACCGCCGACAATCAGCACATTTTTAGTTACGGCAGCTGGAGTGATATCCATTGATCTCTCCCTACCACAGGCTGGATTGACAGCGCAGGAAAGGGGCAAACCATGGGCTAGCCTGTCCAGGCAACCTTGATGGCATGATAGGCATGGACGAATATCCTCCAGCTTTTCAGTCTTGATTTTTTCAGGAAGGTAAGGATCTGCAAGCAATGGCCTGCCATAACCGATGATGTCACAGCAAGTACCCAGAGCTTCACAGGCCATTTCCGGATTGTCCATTCTGCCAGCAAGTATGATCGGAACCTGCACGTTTTCCTTCAAAAGTTTTCCGAATTCACGATACATTCCTTTTTTGAAATACATGGGTGGGTGATTCCAATACCAAGCATCGTAAGTTCCGACATCAACGTTTAATAGGTCGTAACCTGCCTCTACCAAAATTTTTGCGGCTTCAATTCCCTCCGCAATATCCTTGCCCTGCTCGCTGAATGCTTCTCCCGGCAGAGCACCTTGCCGAATTGCCTTGACAAAGCTCTTTAAACTGTAACGTAAAGAAACCGGAAAGTCATCACCGCAGGCAGCCTTGACGCCTTTAACGATATCTATAGCAATTTTTAAGCGGCCTCTTAAGTCTCCACCATATTCGTCGGACCGTTTGTTATACAAAGCAATGGCAAACTGATCCAATAGGTAGCCTTCATGCACTGCATGGATCTCAACACCGTCGAATTTAGATTGCTTTGCAACGACAGCACAAGCCACAAAAGAGTCAATCAACTGCTTGATCTCATCAACCGTCATCGCTTTGTGCTGAATTGAGGAATCCCATATGTTTTCCTGAGGAGATGGGGCAATGGCGTTCTTCATAAGGTGTGGAATCGCTACTCTGCCGAATCCGCCTGTTAGTTGAAGAAAAACTTTCGTATCATAAGCATGGATTCTTTCATTCATTGGGGCGCACGATTTCATAAACATCAGAGGATTGTAGGTGGCGCAGGGCATAACTAGAGTTTCCATTTCGTTGTAATTGACATTGGTAATACCCGTGATAATCAGTCCGGTACCACCTTTGGCGCGCTCAATATAGTACTCCTGCGCGTCTTCGGAGAAGCCGCCACAAGGATCGGCCATCGCCACCATGCCCAAAGGTGCCATGGAGATACGGTTTTTCAGGGTCAGTTTGCCTACCGTCAGGGGCTCAAAGAGTTTTTGATACTTAACAGACATTCCAGTCACTCCTTTAGAATTGGTACTTAATCCAATGCGCTTCATTTACCCTTTACACCTTAAGTCAGTTTTATACGTTTTCCAGCACGTCGAAATCGGCACCCCCGTGATCATTCAATGCTAACAACAAAATGAGCGTGACCCGGATTCTTTAGATTGCCTCTAATATCATGCCAATGAAAAAAGGCCACCGCCAAAGAGTGTCTTTCACTACTTATGATGCACCCTTAATTCTAGGATACAGGTAGTCAGCCACGTGTTCCCAAGAAAATCTGACCATTTCCCAAAATGCGATTATTAGAGAAACGAAAGATTCCAGGAACGTGCCTAAAGAAAACTTAGCTGGTGAGAATCGACCTTCCAGAAAGTTATATAACTCTCCGATTAGTACGATAAGGGGCCTCAGAGAAGCCCCTATACCTACTACCAAACTAATTAGCTAGCCTAGAGATTATCACAGTAATCTCTTACTGGACATCTAAGTTTAGATGAATGCTTACCGTCTTCTTATTCTGCGCGGCATCGGTCAGCTCTGCTGTGAAGGTGCTTATACCTTGGGCTCTTAGGACACTAATGGACAAACCGTCCCCACCCGTAGCCAGTGCTCCAAGTATGTCGTCGGCACTGGCTACTCCGTTGATAAATTGGATCGTTTTCGTAATGATGGCTCCACTGGTTGTGGTCACGCTCATAGTGGCTTCTGTGGCATCCTCATCAGCGGTAATGGTCATTTTCGTAAAGAAACTGCTGTCTTCTTGGGTCGAAAGGTCGACATACCAACCATCTGCTTGTTTCACAGCATTGACAGTGTTTCCTCCTATTACCACGCTCGCGGACACGACATCAGGCGCTGTCGTGTCTCCTTCCAGTGCTTCTTTTGCATCTGCAATAACTGTTGTTCTATTAGTTACACGAAGTGTAAAGGCTGCTTTTGCAGATGCATCTTTCACTCCAGCTATTGCTGCCTCTACTGCTGTTTTCAAACCTTCAGCTGTGCTTACTTCTGCCAAGGTTGTAATCGGTACATTTTCATAGGCTGTTACTTTTGCTTCTGCTATCACGACTGTATTCACGGCGTCCACTCTGGTCCAGATCTGGGCTACAGTGTCTGGATGATTGATAGCAAAGTCTGCAACATATGCTGCTGCGTTTTCTGGAGCGATCGTGGTTTCATCCAACGGGCTGTTAGCGGCTAATCCCTGCAACTCTGCAATTATAGTGTCCACATCTGCAGCGTTAACTGCGGTTATATAAGCTGTTAAAGAGACTACTGTAACATTATCCGAATCACTACCAGTGATTACTATGCTGCCACCTGTTCCGGTCGTTGTAGAACCAGGAGCGACATTAGCTACTAGATGTATAGAAGCATTGGTTGTCAGATAGTCTATCTTGCCGTTGTTGGTAATGGTTGTGCCATCCGCGCCAACTTCTACGGTTATATTTGTTATAGTTCCGTCGTTGAGAATGGTCGAGTCAGCAGCGCTTGCTGCAATATTGATGTCCGTTACAGTTGCACCTTCCGCAACCGTGATGTTCACAGGAGCATTTACGTTTAGTGTTAGAGTTCCATCTACACCTGCACCTGCACCGACTGTTACTGAGCTTGAACTCCCATTTATGATAATGATTGCGCCGTCATTGTCAGTTATAGTTAAATCGTTGCCATCTGCCAATTCAGTCCAACTGCCAAGTTTCACATTAACAATCTTTACGTCGCCACTGACGACTACATCGTTTACAAACGAGGCCTTTTCTGTATCAACGGTTAAATCACCATCAATGCTGTGCGCTGCGGTTCCCGTTAAACTTGACGTGCCCGTAAGAATGTGTTGAAATACTACATCGCCAGTTAAAACATATTTCCCGAAGTCAATGGTGAGGGAACGGGGAATAGCTGTTGAAGCCTGTGTTATACTGGCTGTAAATTTGATGTACTTAATACTCGGGTCAGCTAGTGCATTGTTTAGTTGTGTTGCATCGTTTACGAGAGTAATAACTGCTGGAGTAGCTACAATCACGGTTCTGGTTACTTCGGCAGCTACATTACCTGCTGCATCACTTACGTTGTAATAGATGACGTACGTTCCTGCTACGAAGGTATCAATTGATGCAACTGCATTATCATCTTTTGTATAAGTCACGGTTGCTGTCAATCCGGTGTCTCTGTTATCAGTTATTGTTACTCCATCTTCGCTGTAGGAACCTTCGTATGCTACATCGACAGTGGCATCTCCAACGAGCTTGATCACTGGCGCAGTTCTATCACGGCTGCTGCCGCCGCTACCACCGCCGCCACTGCTACCGCCGCTACTGCCGCCACTGCTGCCGCCACTGCTGCCACCACTACTGCCACCACTACCAGGTGCTTCATAAACTACACCTTCGAGTACAACTTCGGGAATTACTGCTGCCCCCCCTAAAGCGGTGACAACACTGTCAGCAGAAAGCCTACTATTCACATATTCAGTACCTTCATTTAGCGCTCCATTAGTAAGAACGATGCCGGCATTGTACTTTGCTGCAAGAGGCGCTCCCGCCAATGCGTCGATGGCTGTTTCGCCATTTGCTATAAAGACATGATCATAATTGAGAACGCTGTCAAATTCTTTAAGGACAGCAAGGTTCGTGTCGTATGCCGTGTTTCCGGAATGACGAGTAGCGCTTGGAAGCTGAGCTTCAACACCATTGCTGATCACGCCCGTTCCTCCAATTACATCAGTCGTCTTTACACTCGGGTTTCTAGCCAGAAATTCTTTTACACTAGCGGGAATTGAGTCTTTTTCGGTTAAGAGGATTGGCATAGTTTGAGCAGAAGCAACCGGGGCAATGGAGACCGCACTTCGTGCAGAAGCAATGGGGGCGATGGAAAGCGCATCTTGATACAACCAGCCATAAGCAACAGCAGCTTTGTTTACGGTCGCGCCGAGAGTTATCATTTTCTGAGCGATATTCGCCGAGGTGGCGAATCGGTCGCTTCCTCCAAGGGATTCAACTGTAATACCCATACCTGTTATCTCATCGAGTACTGCTTGGCTGATTACAGCAGTGCCACTGGTCACATAAACCTTTGTAATATTGAGTTTAGTGAGTTCAGCTTTGGTATCAGCATTCAGCGTGTTCCCAGGCTCTGTCAGAAGAATAGGGGCATTAAGGAACGAAGCGAGTGGACCAGCTGTCAGTGAGTCAACTATGCCATAAGATGCTGACGATGCAAGAATTGCTGTGCCCGTCCAGCCGGTTTGGTCAGCGATTGCTACTGCAGTTTGCACAGCAGTCCATCCAGATAAACGAGTCGGGAATGTATCTTCAGCGAGAGCATTGAACGGGATCATTGTAATTGCCAAACCAGCTAAAGCTAATAATACTATGGCTTTTTTAGTCTTTTTCATGTAATGATTTTCCCCTTTCACCTTTCACCTTTTCGGTTCTCGATTTTCTAAAACAATGGCTATCCTCCTTTTCAAACCAAGGACTTTACGCAGTCGTCCCTCACCCC
>DATMYU010000200.1:0-5672 GCA_035560775.1 Desulfosporosinus sp. | reverse complement strand
GTCGGTGATCCACTGTCAAAGCGTTTTAAAGAAGCTAAATTGATGCTGAGTTCGGATAATTTTGCTGCCGTCCAATTTGCTTTATTAAAAGACAACCTGCCGCAGTATTTTTTACTTGTCGGAACCAGGGTAACTCAGAATGGGTTTATCCAATTACATGTAACTGGTACAGAAGAGCATGGGCTCAAAATCACTATAGACGGCGTTCTTCAGCCAAACAAGAGTGGGTTTTACCTAGATGGCATTTTTACAGCATCAATACGTGGCGCTCGTCATATTGAGCATATTGTATTAAAATTAGGCAAAAACACCAATTCTCCCGAAACGAAATGGCCACTTTTGGAAATGGGTATTAATGGAATTCGTGATCGGATGACTCTTAATCAGTCTCTGAGTGAGAACGAACACCTTTTAAGCGAACCTACTGAATGGATTGGAGGAGTTCCGGTTCCATCCAGATTTGATGTAAAAATGATGGTCAAGTTAGATGGTAATAATCGCAAGAAAATTGATGGAACGCTTTTATTGGATAAAATAGAGGGATTAACTGAACCAACAGTTGGTATTTTTCTTGCTCCTAAAGGCCCATTCTCAAGTGTATGGAGAATAAGTAAATCTGCAATTACACCCGGCCAACATAGTCGTCCTTCTATCAATATGACAACAAATTCAGGCCATATTCGGGCATTGATAACGTCATCGCCCCCTTTTGGAGAAATTTCATGGGTAACGCAAAGTCCAGAACATCCCAATGATGATCTTCAGGTTTTAGTTGAAGAAGGGGTGATTGATATTCAGTTGGATAAAGAGGGTAAAAAGTTTTCAGGAACAATCAATGCTAAAGGGAAAGTATTGGCAGATAACCGGCCAGTAACAACGTTCAGCGCAGAATTATCTGGCAAGCAACAGGGCAGAGACTTAGTAGAAAGTATTGCTCGTTATGTTGGGGCGCGTCCTTTTGATGGGCGTTGGCATGATTCAAGATTTGGGGAAATAACTCTACGTCAGGAACATGACAGAGTCAGTGGCGAGTTTGCTGGGGGTACTATCGAAGAGGGCATTGTTACCGGTTCAACTGTTACTCTGCACTGGAAAACCTCTTCTGGAGAATTACGCAAAGGCTTTTTATCTTCTGCAAGTGATGGGGTTCTTATTGGTATGATTTGGAACGAAAATAAAAATCCAGCTTTTGATCTGTTGGTTGCTGTTCAAAAAGTTTTGCCAACTGGCAAAATGGACAGCAAAAATAATCAAGTTTTTGATGTAAATAGTGAGGAAGAAGCACAAGAGCTAAAATCTCTCGCTTATGATTTAGTCGCTTCTGGAAAAAACCGGGAAGCAACGAAGATTCTTTTAAAGGTAATAGAGTATTACCATTCATGTGAAGTTGCGGCTAAAAATAACCCGCCTGATTACAAAAAACTTCGGAATAGTTTAGTTAGCCAAGTAATTCCATTATATAATTTGTTCAATTGTGCAACCGAAAATGGTGATTACCTTGTGCTTATCGAGGCGTTAAAAAGGGCTCTTCAGGTTCAAAGAGAGCTTGAAAAAAGTAAAACTAATCCTCAAGACTTTCATGAACAAGAAGAAAAATACATTGCAAAACTAAATAAAAGTACGGAACAATTTGAAAAAATAAAAGATAGATTTGATAAAGCAGTTACTGCACTATCTGTATCTGGAATTGGAATTTCCTTTGACGAGGAATCGAAAGCCCAGGGTATTAAAATTTCTGGTGTACGATCCAACATGCCTGCTGGGCGGGCTGGTGTTGCCATTGGTGATTTCATCGTATCAATTGATGGAACTTCAGTTGATGGCATGAGCACTGAACGGGCAAGTATGTTGTTACGAGGGACTGCAGGCTCATCTCTTATAATACGGCTATCAAGAAATGGAAACTATCGGGATGTAACGCTTGTACGAGCGCCACTCATTGATATAAGCTCTGAAGAGCGTGATAAACAGATTAAAAGTATCGGAGCCCTTCGCGACAATACAGCAAACTTATGCAAGTACTTTCGTGACGAAGCCAATAAACTGAATCAGTTTTCAAAGGAAGCAACCGATGTACCGCTTGCATTTCACAAGCTGACGGGCAGTATTGAAGAGCATCAAAGATTTGTCGAGAATCAACGAAAAATGGCTATTTCGCTTGCTGAAAATTTGTTAGCTGAATCACCCACTGCCCTTGATTTATTTAAACGTTTTATCTCGCTAACAAATGTTATGGCACGAGAGAGAAAAATGGATGAAGAAACTACAGTACGTATGTTGAAACTTGACCAGGAGGAAGATGCGTTTGAAAAAAATCCAGCAGTTTCTGTATTGGATAAAGAATCTCTTGCGTTATCAATACTTTTGGTCAGTGAATTTACAAACATGAAAGAAACTACTGGCAGTAGCTTACAACTGGTCAATAAGGTTGCAGAATTTGCATCTCACTCGCCAGATGCCGTTAAGACTTCGAGCGTTTTGGTTGGCTTAGCGGGCAGGCTGGATACTTGGCGAGCCAGAATGATTACTGATACTGCGAAGATTGAGTCACTGAATTTAGGACAGGATTTTTATGCCGACTATGTACAAGCTTTAGTTGAAATGAATTTACCAGAAGAGGCATTGAAAGCTTCCGAGTCAGCACGCGCACGAGCTTTTGCTGATCTGTTGGCTTCAAAACAAAAAATGCAGGTGAATATTAATCCGGCAGCCAACTCAAAAGGTTTCTTGCTTAGTCCAGCTAACGCCTCTCCCCTCTCAGTACAGGAAATCAAGGATATTGCAGCCGCTCAGGGAGGAACGCTTGTTGAGTATTTCTTGATGGATGATAGTATTGCGATTTGGACGATTACCTCGAAAGGCAAAATCGATGTTATTCGTGTACCTATTGAAAATATGAAGAAATTGAACGCGAATATTGACCGATTAGCTGATCTGATGGGTCGCGCTCTTTCTGGTGAAGCAGGTCGGAAGTTTCGACCCGAGGCTGCTAATCTCTTGCGATGGCTCAATGATAGATTGATAATGCCTTTGGAGAAGAGGAATATGTTGCCTGATGATACCACAACAGTGGTGACTGTCATACCGCATAAAAGCTTATTTGGCATACCCTTTGCTGCATTGTGTGATGATAATAACCGGTACTTTGTCGAAAAGCATACGTTAAGCTATGCAACTGCTCTTTCGGTTCTGAAATACACGCAACAACAGCAGAATCGTAACACTTCGAAAGAACATCAGCGCTATCTTTTAGCTCTGGTTAGTCCGGATCCTCTTCCAAATTCTGAAAAACTTCCAAATATACCTCTCTCATTATTGCCGGATACTGCTGATTTATTTAGTAAGCATATACTTGGATTTTATGCTCCAGAGGATATTAAAGATGTTTATTTTGGTCGTAATGTCACTGAAAGCACTCTTCGGGAAAAAGCAGTAAACGCTGATGTGCTTTATTTTGCAACTCATGCAGAGGTCAACGAAACAGAACCTTTCAAGTCATTCATTGCATTGGCCAAGACCAATCAATTCAGCGGTTATTTCCGAGTGGCTGATATTTATGGCCTGAATCTCAAAGCAGAATTGGCTATACTGGCAGCTTGTGAAACTGGCGGTGGACGCGTGAGTGGCGATGGGGTAGATGGTTTGAACCGTGCTTTTATCCAGGCAGGAGCATCAACACTACTGATGTCTTTATGGGAAATTCCAGAAGAAAAAACCACTTTTGCGATGATTGGATTTCATAAGTATTGGTTACAGAAAAAGATGGGTAAGGCGGCAGCATTAAGATATGCTCAACTGGAGTTATCGAATAACTATCCCAATCAACCGAATGTATGGGCAGGATTTGTGCTTTTCGGAAACCCTAATTAATTGATGGAGGTCAATATGATGAAGAAAGTGTTCCACATGATGGTAATTTTAAGTCTATTCGGAGGGTCTGTTATGGCGCATGCTGATGAAGTTCTGCTACAAGGAGGAATTGAACCAGATCAAGTTTTGAAAACGGTTGATTTGTATAGCGAAGAGAAGTCTCTGGGTGCAAGCAAGGGCTTACAACGCATCATGACGGGAGAAGTCACTATAGGTATGCCTGTCGTCGAGAAAGTCTTACGGAACCACAGTACGGCTGATTCTGTTCATTGGGATTATTATAGCATTTCTTTGCCATTTACTCTGCATCGCCTGGAAGGTAACCGATATTACGAGTCAGCAATATTTCAAGTGACTTTGAATGACTCACAAATTACGGCGACTGCTCTTTTTCCGACAGATATAACAGCAGAAACCAAAATCGAAAAAAAATTATCTTTATCACCAGAATTCAAAATCAGCTACAGGCAAGCTGAAGCAGGTATAAACGCAGAAAAAGAGTCCTCCAAGGAATATATTGTTTTGGCTCCATGTATTACCGCATTTGGCAAAGGGCAACAGCAGTTTTATTGGGAATATAAACAATTCAGAGAGCAACCTGTTTTTCCCGGTGATAAACAAGCCGTTGTTGTGTTGCGTGTTCCTCGTGGAATGACTCGGGTTAGTGCTCAATTAGACTATGAGGCTGTCGTAGCAGAGACTCTCTTTGGAATAGTATATAAAAAGAATATAAAATCAGGAGTACTACCAGTCAGTTGGAAGCTTCCGAAATTTTGAGTTAATCCTCGCTCTCCCCTGAATCATGGGGACTTAGGGACATCCTATATTGAAACCACCAAATACAAAGTTTTCCCATTTGCACAATAATCCCGCCGGTGCTGTTCACAGCACAAAATAAAGAGGCGGGTTGCTCACTTCTGTAGAATCTCGTACCTTATCGTTATCGTGTATTCGACATGCTGATAACCCAAAGTATTCCCTTGATTGCATGCGATGAGAGCGAAGATGAAAAGGAATATCTCTCAGACGAATACGATTTCCATTAATGGAGAGTGTGGTATAATTCTATTGAAGCTCATGAAAATTCCTTGATGCCAGCCGAATTCATTTTTGAATTAATTGCATATCTTTGATGTGATAGGAGCTTGAGATGAGCCATTATTGAGCTATCTAAATGAAACGTTTAATGCAACCGAAATTGATTGTTGACTGCACTGGTTCACTCCCATGTAATCAGCAAAGTTTTTGTTTAAGGGGGATGTGATGAAAGTCGGGGTACAAGAACGTTTTCGTTCATTGCCAAATATCTTCTGGGCTATCGTTGCTGGTGCCTTTGCAGTTTACTCAGTGTTGCGAGATTCTCTTCTCAAGGATCTGACACCTACTGGTAGCTTGGCAATTGTAGGTGGATGTGTACTTGTATCTGCGGTCGTAGCCATTGTTATTTCTGCCTTGCGTCAGACTGACTCTGAGCGTGCTGAAGGAGCCTACCAACATTATGCGCGGAGTGTTGAGGATTTTGATGTTTGCAATTACGAGCAAGCGCTAACAGAAGCTTTACTTGCAGTGGAGGAAGATCCCACCAAACCAGTACACTGGAGCCGTGTAGGGAGGAGTGCATTACGTCTTGGGAGGCTTGATATGGCTATCAAGTACTTTACCGGTTTATGTCAACAAAGATGTCGCGATTTTTGAAAATAATTAGTCCACCCTATCCGGATTCAGCACTACTTCCCGCAGAACATTCCATTGCTTGACAGATCTCGATCCCCATCGTTCAGGATATTGCGTATGAGCCTGAC
>DATMYU010000199.1:0-4504 GCA_035560775.1 Desulfosporosinus sp. | reverse complement strand
GAATTATTGTTGAAATAGTCATAGGGAAAAAAAGAAAAAGGGGCAGTTACAACACAAAATAGGATAACTCACTCTCCTGCCAGACGGGATATAAAAAAAGCCGTCATTTGGCAAAGAATACTTTTTCTTCTTGCTGACGCGTTTCTGATGTATAGTAATCTCCATAAATGGAGCAAGGAGAGATTATTCAAGGAGGGTTTATAATT
Source organism: Desulfosporosinus sp. (assembly GCA_035560775.1). Taxonomy (GTDB): domain Bacteria; phylum Bacillota; class Desulfitobacteriia; order Desulfitobacteriales; family Desulfitobacteriaceae; genus Desulfosporosinus. The sequence continues at coordinate 4,298 of DATMYU010000199.1, read as the reverse complement.
GGAATCAGTGTTATACGATAAACATCAGTTTCACACTACTTACCGGGAACAACTCCCGGTTTTTCTTTGTTGTTTTTCCGCAAGCGGCTGGGTATATTTCTCCCTCATCACTATGATGAATGGGAGTGGAAGGGGAGCGCTAAAATGATGTTTGGTTTGATCCTATTAGTCATCGTAGCCTAGTACTTGTTTAATTCATCAAATTCTGGTGTATCATGCTGCATGAACCATCAGTCTCATACATATACGGCACAAAACATATTGGATGAACGCTATGCAAGTGGTGAGATTGATAGAGAGGAATACCTTGATCGGAAACAAGAACTGTTGGGGCAAAAGAAGCTAATATCCATTAAAAAGGGATAACATAGCCTGCGTGAACGATATGCACCTCTAAACTAATACTATTAACGTCACTGGAGGTTTGGTCATCGAAGTCTCATTGTTTAGCTGAATGAGTATATTAGATATACGAAAGTGCATCTAATGGGTTGAGGAAAATTGCGCGCCTCGCCAGAAGTATTGAGACGATACCGATGAAGAGTGAGGCGCTGATAGCAGTCAAGCCGACAAAGGGGTTGAACTGGAAACTGACCGTTTTTTGGAAAGCAATTGGGCCAAGTAGAATGGGGGTAAGTTCCCCTAAAAGGTAGCCAAGAACTCCTCCTGAAAGACTAACGAAGGTAACTTCCCGGATTAGAATGGAATAGATATGACGCCGACGAAAACCGATGGCTTGGAGGATACCAAGTTCCCCTACCCGGTCATTAATGTTACCTAACGTAGTAACAAAGACGATCAAAACACCGATAACTCCTAGTACTATAGAAGTAATTAAGGAAAAGTTTGAAAAGCGATCGACACTTTCTTTGGCTCCCTGAACCAATTGAGATATTTCAACTACTTTGGCCTCTGGTAATAGTTCACTTAAGTAGGTTGCAGTTTTATTCGGTTGGGCCGTATTAAGTTCAATCATGGACCAAGAGTCTATGCCTGTCAGGGCGCGTGAGGTGCTGAAATTTGTAAAAACTCCATTATCCTCAGAACCGCCTGTTTCTTCCATAATTCCGACAATCGGGTAGTTCTGATGATTCAGTTCTAGAGTACTCCCGATCACTATATTTTCTTTGCTTGCGATACTTGAGCCGATAATAACTTCTTGGTCACTGGGCTGTAGTCCTTTGATCTGCCACCACGGTTTCATTTTTAGTTCATTAGGAAAATCGACTCCGATGATAAGATAGCGTTTATTTGCCCCCGTGACGGAACCGATAATTTTGGGAGCAATTCCGCTGATCGCAAGATCAGGGTTATTCTTAATTCTAGCTAAACTATCGTAGTTTAATTGTTTGACTTCGTAATTAACTCCGGGAACGGAAAGACCACCATAGCTAAGTGTAAAATGCTCAGATTTGGGAGTAATTACGACATTGGCACCATATTGGGTTAAACTTTTCTGTAAATCGTCGTGCATGCTTTTGGCCAGCGAATTCAACGCGACAGTGATGCCGATGACTAATACGAAAGTCAGAAGTAAAAAGGTTGTTTTTCTTTTACGCCGACGTAGGTTTTGAATTGCAATATCAGTCAGTGTCATAGTTTTCCATCCTTTATCAAGTTCAAAATAGAAGTCTGATATTCATGATCTGGCCTCTGAATTCTGACCTCCGACCACTGGTATCACATATAGCGCAAAGACTCAGTCGGGTCAAGTCGCGCTGCTTTCCAAGCTGGATAAAGACTCCCTACCAGGCTGATTAAAAGAGAGGCACTCAAGGCATAAACCAGCAAATCTGATTGCCAAGGGATAAGAATTTCAGCTTTAACCAAAGCCGATCCGAAGTAAACGGCTGCACCCATCCCAAGAAAGTATCCTAATAGCCCACCTAATAAACTTAAGAAGCCAGCTTCAGTGAGTACAATCTGAATGATGTGGCGTTTTCGGAAACCAATCGCCCGTAAGATACCGATTTCGCGGGTCCGTTCTTCAACCGAGGATTTCATAGTCATGGTGATAACTAAACCACTGGCTAGGAAGAGAATCAAGGAGACGCTTCTGGCAAATAAGTTAAATTTATTGACGGTAGTATCCCGAGATTCCAGGGTAGACTTTAGAGCCGTAACTTTGGTGCCCGGTAGTTTCTCGCTTAACTGTTGACTAACTTCTTCGATCGGACAGGTATAACATAAGGCCGCTGTTTCTATAAGGCTTATGGCGTTGGGTCGATTAGCCAACTTTTGAAGTACAGCTAAATCCATAAATACAGCCTGGTCGTTTTCCGCTGAACCTGTCGGTTGGATGATTCCCGCTACCTTGAAGTCTTGTCCTTTGATCAATACAGTTTGTTTAAGGGTAAGATTTAGGGAAAGGGCAACGTCACTCCCTAAGATAACTTCGCCTGCGCTCGGAAGTTGGTTCTTCGAAAGGCCATCGACTTGCCACCACTTTTTCAATCTAAATTCTTGTGGAAAATCGACTCCGAGCAATAAAATATCTTGACTATTGATGTTAGTGTTTACCAAAAGTTTAGGGGCTATAGTAGCCAAGGTCTCCTTATTTTTAATGGTTTGCATCAGTGGAATTAGAGACATGTCTAGTTCTTTGACCTGAGTCGGAGCCTCCATCGTTATCCCGCCAAAGGTCATGGCTTCCCCTGTATCCGGAAGGATGAGGATATTGGAACCATATTGATCAAGTTTGTTGGCGACATCTTCTTTCATCGCTTGGGTAGTCGAGTAGAGGAAGATAATTGCTGCCACGCCAATAAAAACACTGATCACCAATAAGGCAGAACGCATTTTACGGCGGCGTAAGTTTTGAAACGCAATATCTGTTAAACGCATTTAGTTTCCTCCTTAGGACTCTTGAGGAGTTGGGACTAGAATCCCATCGCGAATATATACTGCTCGGGAAACCCAAGCTAGGTTTTCTTTGTTATGAGTCACCATAATGATGGTTAAACCGTCCTGGTTAAGGACTTGAAATAGTTCCAATAGTTCAGTGGCTGTTTTTGAGTCTAGGCTTCCAGTCGGTTCATCGGCGAATATTATGGCCGGTTGATTAATAATTGCCCGAGCAATTGCCACCCGATTTTGTTCTCCGCCGGATAATTGATTAGGTAAACGAAGGGATTTGGTACCTAAGCCGACTTTTTCGAGGACAGTGTGAGCCATTTCCCGTTGGTCTTTTCCCGGGCGAGAGGTTATTGCCAGAGGGAGCATGACGTTTTCCAGAGCTGTAAGATAGGGAATTAATTGATATTGTTGGAAAACAAAGCCGACGTACTCGTGCCGAAAATCGGCTAACCGTTCAGGTGCTAAGGCGTAAACATCAATATCGTCGATCATGAGTTTACCAGAGGTGGGAGGATTTAACCCGCCCAGAACACTAAGTAAGGTGCTTTTCCCGGAACCGGATGGACCCATCAAGGCTAAAAATTCTCCTTCAGCAATCTCAAGATTAATAGTCTTTAGAGCTTCGACAACCCCGTCTCCGCCTCTGTAGGTTTTGGTGACTTCACAGACCTTTATTAAAGACATAAAGCGATACCTCCTAAGTAGCAAAAACTAAAAGATCGTTGAATGTGGTTAGAATGAACGCACTCGTAAGAACGAGTGCGTTTGATTAACTGTTTGCAATGTCCAACCACTTTTGAAGAACTACACTCTAGGAACCCATGCGTCCAAGACAGATTGAGGAATCTCTAGATTATCCCCGTTCAAAGAGTAAGTCAGTGCTTCCGGGGGATAGGTTAGACAACCTCCACTTATTCCTTTGAGTGTCTGAAGATCCCAGACCGTTCCGCAGACGTTGCAGACGATTTGATTACCAGTGATGTGGAAGGTTTCTCCTTTACAGGGTTCACAAAAGCTGACTGCCATCATGACCTTACCATCAGGTTGGATAAAGGCTGTTAAAGGGATCCTCTTACCATTGGCTTTATATTCCGTCCAGATAAACTTTTTCTCTTTGAGCGTACTCAGAGTCGTCACGATTGCCTTTCCATTTTCAACCTTGCTTTCGACGATCGTTTGCTGAAGTTTATCGTTTTGGCTATAATTTATATTTTCTCCCGATTCTGCAGAGGCCTTGACAGAGGAAGTCGGACTATTGTGGTTGATAACAAAGAAATAGGAACTTGTCATAATCATTACTGTAACAAGACCAGCTATAACGTAGAACAATGCATTGCTCTTTCGTGGTTGGGTAAATTTTTGTTTTTTATCCATACGGTTATTCTCCAATGGAAATTCCTCCTTGAAAAAATATCTTAGAAGTATTACAGATAGTATCCGAT
>DATMYU010000198.1:0-5808 GCA_035560775.1 Desulfosporosinus sp. | reverse complement strand
AAGGCAAACTCGGTGAGAACTGGGGACGCAAAGCCACGGGTCTTAGCACGTTATGGTGAAGATAGCCGGGATGTCGAATAGAAATTTGTCGCCGATTATCTAGTTAGGCGTCTTTTTGTTTTCTAAGGGGGAAATTTAGTTTTGATAAGCTAGAGAATGTATAAAGAGTTTTGAACGAAAAGGAGTGCTGTTAAAACATGGACAAAAAGATGGTTACCTCAAACTCTGGTATAAACTACGGGATACGAATTAAATTACAGTTAGGTTTCTTGGTTGTTTTGCTACTAACTCTGATTGTAGGGGGCGTGGGTTATTACGGCATTTACAAGATTGATCAGGGAGCGGAAGAGCTAGGGGGGCATTGGTTGAAAGCAACGAGTGCTTTGGCGGAAGTGGTTGAAGATACAGGAGACACTCGGCGTACTATGTTGTTAGGATTTACGCTGCGTGCCGATCCTCAAGCGTTTCAAGACGCAAAAGCTCAATTCGAGAGTTATAAGGCTAAATGGGAGACTGACTTTACCTCATTCGAAAAATATGTAACAAGTAATGAGGGAAAAGCAAATAATTTAGCAATGCAGAAATCCTTCAGCATTTATATGACCGAGGCTGATCAAATGTGGAAATTATTGGCGGAAGGTAAAGAAGTCGAGGCACGACCCATCCTAACTGACAATAGTAAGGTGAGCTTTGATCAGGTTATCAAAGATATGAACGTTCAAATGGAATTTCAGGCTAAGGCAGGGGGAGCAGCACTTGCCTTAGCCCAGGCTACAGCGAGCACTGGTTTTAGGTTACTTATTATTATTCTCGTAGTTTCTTTAATTGTGGGGGCAGTTTTGGCGATTATGCTGGCACGACATATTAGCCGTCCACTTTCTGCGGTGACGAAGGTCGCTCAGGCGGTAGCGGAGGGAAACTTAAGCATTCAAATGCCAGATATTAAAAATAGAGATGAAATAGGTGTTTTATCCCAAGCAGTCGGTAAGATGGTCCATTCTTTGCGAGAAATCATTGGAGAAGTATTAATCCAGTCTGAGAGTGTGGCGGCAACCAGCCAAGAATTATCAGCTGCGTCTGAAGAAGCGACGGCTGCAAGCGCACAAATATCTGACACTCTAGCTCAGCTTGCAGCTGGGTCAACTGACCAAGCAATATCTGTTGGGGATACCAGTAATATCATTGAACAATTGTCGGCAAGTGCACAACAGGTAGCAGCAAATGCCCAAATTGTTAGCCAAAGTAGTAACAATGCAGCACGGGCTGCTGAGGTAGGGGCTCTTCAGGCGGAAAATGCTGTCCAAAAAATTGATAAAATTCGAGAAGTTTCTGCTCAAACGGCCGAAGTCGTTTCCCAGTTAGGAGACCACTCCAAACAAATCGGGCAAATCGTTGATGTGATCAAAGGAATTGCCGATCAAACCAACTTATTGGCCTTAAATGCAGCCATTGAGGCCGCACGGGCAGGCGAACAGGGGAGAGGCTTCGCGGTTGTCGCTGAAGAGGTACGGAAGCTGGCAGAACAATCATCGATATCGGCAACTCAGATTGCAACGCTCATTGGTAATATCCAACGAGAGACGGAACGTGCAGTCGGAGTGATGGAGAATGGAAAGGGAGATGTAGCCGCTGGAGTAGAGGCTGTTAATTTAGCTGGTAATTCATTCCAAACCATTGTGGATGAGGTCAACACAGTTGTTGCTCAAATTCAGCTGGTAAATTCTGCGACTCAACAAATGGCCATTGGAAGTACTAAGGCCGTACAATCAGTGGAGAATATTGGGGTAATAGCTGAGCAAAGCGCTGCCAATGCTCAGGGCGTTTTTGCCGCTTCGGGAGAACAAGCTGCCACCATGGTATCGGTGAGCCAATCAGCAGAAGCGTTGGCTAAGCTCGGAGAAAGCCTCATGAGTGTAATTGCTAAATTCAAGGTATAAATCGGCTGGAAATTGATAATTGTTAAAAAGAAGGTGCGTCACTTGAAAGTGAAGCACCTTCTTTTTGACGTATCAGACGTATCAGTAGAGGCACGATGCATCGTGCCTCTACTGGAAGGGACTAGCTTGAAGAAGACTTGGCGCCAGACAAGTCTTCTTCATACCCATACAGAAAGTATAAGTTTCGGGTAGCATAATTCGGGTGGTATAAGGTATAAGGGCAACTAGGCGGTCGCCGGCGGTCCCTTCTCGCCATCCTTGGCTTACAGGGACACTCGGCCATCCTTGGTCAGCGCCTGTGGCTAACAAGAAGATAACACGTGCGAAGACAGTGCCTTCGGGCGCCAGCCAAGTTTTCTTTATACCTATACAGAAAGTAAGTTTTGGGTGGCATAATTCGGGTGGTATAAGTGCAACTAGGCGGCCGCCGGCGCCTGAAGGCTTGGCGCCAGCCAAGTTTTCTTTATCCATTATTAGGTCAGATCAAAGAGATCTATTAATTCTTTTTCGGATAATTTGGAAAGCATGGTTTCTCCAGGTTGAATAATGGAATCAATGAGAGTTTTTTTCTTAGCCTGTAAAGCACTAATTTTTTCTTCGACAGTTCCTTGGCTGATGAGCCTGATCACCTGAACCACATTTTTTTGGCCGATGCGGTGGGCTCGGTCGGTGGCCTGATCTTCAACAGCGGGGTTCCACCAGGGGTCGTAGTGAATGACCATGTCAGCGCCTGTCAGATTTAATCCGGTACCGCCGGCCTTTAAAGAAATTAGGAAAACCTGGCCTGCTCCCTCATTAAAGGCGTTGGCCATTGGCATGCGTTCCGCTGCTTTGGTCGACCCCGAAAGATAGAAATGTTCAATACCCTCCGTAATCAGATAGCGTTGGATAATATCCAGCATCGTCGTGAATTGGGAGAAAACCAAGACTCGGTGACCGCTGTCTAAGGCTCCCGAGAGGATTTCCTGAAAGAGCAACATTTTGCCGCTCTCCCCAGTATAATCTTCCAAGAACATGGCAGGATGGCAGCATATTTGCCTAAGACGGGTTAGAGCCACTAGGATTTTAATATGACTCTTGTTAAATCCTTTAGAAGCTATCTCCTGGGCTATCTGTCCCTTCGCTTCCTGTAAATAGGCTAGATATATTATTTTTTGCGCTTCCGTTAAGGGAGCGTTAAGTTGCGTTTCGATCTTATCCGGTAGCTCTTTTAAGACATCTTTTTTTAAGCGCCGTAGAATGAAGGGATTGGCATGACGACTTAGTTCTGCCAATGGTTTAGGGTCCTCTCCTTTGATAATCGGAAGTTCATATTTTTTGCGGAACTCCTGGTGGGACAGTAGATATCCCGGCATAATGAAATTGAACAGCGACCAAAGTTCGGAAAGTGAGTTTTCAACGGGCGTTCCCGTCAGGGCAAAATAGCCTTTAGCCTTAATCTGTTGGACGGATTTGGCATTCAGAGTTTGCGGGTTTTTGGTATGCTGAGCCTCGTCCAGGAAACAGTAGGAAAAGTCGAATTCGGTAAATGCATCGATGTCCCGCCGAAGTATAGGATAGGAGGTGACAACTAGGTCCCACTGTTCTATATCAATCAATTGAGTCTGTCGTTCGAAGGGTGTGCCTTCGACGACCAGGACTTGTAGGGAGGGGGTGAACTTCTTGGCTTCTTCTTGCCAGTTATAGATCAATGAAGTGGGAGCGATGACTAGCGCGGGGGTTGAGGTGGTACTTTTTTCCGATAAGAGGAAGGCAAGGATCTGTAAGGTCTTGCCTAGTCCCATATCATCGGCCAATATGCCGCCTAGTCCAAGCGTTGACAACGTTTTTAACCATTTGAAGCCAGTTTTTTGATAATCTCTCAGCACGTGCTCCAGTTCCACTGGAATTTCGAACTCCGCGTTCTTGGGTTCTAGGATGCTTTGGACTAAATGTGTAAAGGCATGGTTGCGCTCTAGGTTAGGCAGGTTGGCTTGACGAAGAAAACTATCGATATACATGGCCCGATATTTGGGCAAATTGAGTATGTTATTCGCTAGATCCTCGGCTTTGAGGTCCAAGTTTTCCAGAAGTTGAGCGACAGCGTCCAAGTCGGGTTGGTTCAAATCAAGGAAAGAGCCGTCCCGGAGTCGGTGATACTTTTTCTTCAGATGGAGGGACTGGAAAATACCGTTCAATTCGTCTTGCTCGATATCATTATATTGAAAGGAAATTTCTAATATGTCTAGGGTTTCGTTTAAACGAACCTGGCCGGAGAACGTGGTGGAGGTATGGATCTTGACCTTGAACTGATTGGAATAGTAGAGTTCTGCCAGATCTTTAAGCTTCGGAAGCCAGTAGGTTGTGAATTCAAAGATGTCCTCATCTTCTTCGAGGTGGATGTTACTCTGAGAAACCATGAAATTTGCTTGTTCAAAAACGTTCAGGATCTTACGTTCTTGCTCTACAGAGCGGACGAGGATAAGATCGCTGGCTGGCAAATCGTTGTTGGTTTCTCGGGTAGCGGCGAATGGATTAATGACGATATTGCCATAAATAAACTCCAAGCGAGCGGAGATGCCGTTATTCTTAGCGCGATCAAAATAGACTTTAGCATGTAGAGTTTCCTGGTTGAATTTACTGACGAGTGTAGGGTCAATGGATAGTTTACCTAGTTTCTCGATCAGCGGGAGGGCCTCTGAAGCAAAAAACTCCTTTTGTGCTGCCGGAACAATAATGTTGGTGGTAGATCCGTTGCGAAGTGCGTGGAGCATCTTGGGTAAAATGTCTTTTTGGGCGAGGGAAGCTAGATAGATATTCTGTCGGTATGCGTAGTAGCTGCTATCAGGGGTAAGCTGGAGGGGAAACTCGTCGGTTTCCAGGGTAAGTGTGAGGTCCTGGTCTTGGGCTTGCAGGGAGAATTCCATAGGGAGGCCTTGCCGAATAATGTGGGCGGATTGCTCAGGATCGGATCCAATAATTAATTGAAACATTTTGTCGCCTAAAGCGTCCAAAAATTTAGTAAGGTAATAACCGGTTAAAGGCAATACCTTTTGATTTAACAAGGCAGTGCTGATATAGGAACCGGGCATTTCCTTCAAAGCTGAAAGTTGTTCAAACATTTCCTGGAGCATGGTGATAATCGACTGATCTTCTTCATTAAAGAACTGTTCTGTTGGGTCAAACGTAAACTGTTTGCCGAATTCCAGTGACCGTCCTGTTTTGATCGCTGTGAGGAATTTTTCGATGTCCTTGATTATATAGAGACGATGAATGCCTAGTTTGAATTGAGCGTCAAGAGAAATCCGGCGTCCTATCGTGATATGGAGTTCCACGTCCAGGGTTAGCTCTTCTCGGGGAAACTCGTGGTGAGGAGTGGCGAAGACGGTTAGGAGATCTTCAGCTACGCTGTTCTGGACCACAGGGTTCGGCCAGGCAGTGGGTAATTTCTGCTGAGCAGCTTTCAATACGGCGATAATATGCTTGCATGCCCCAGGGTTATCTGTAAAGGCTGCGCAAGTGCAACGGTATGCGCGTAAGGAGCCATTCTGCTCAAAACTTAGCCGAACGGCATAACGTAAACCTCCCTCAACGGAGGCGTTAACCATGCCTTTATCCGGAGCGAAGACGAAATCATGGACATTTTTAGCCATGTAGTAGGCAACGCCCTGTTTATATACGTCATTATCGGAAAGGGCTAGAATCTGTTCCTCAGAAAGGTTAAAGTGTGACATAGAAGAAGACTCCTTTAGTAGCTTGAGTTATGGAATATGTACGATACGAAATATTCGAACCTCGAACTGAGTGGATGAATAATTAAGCATATCATATTTGCAGGCTGCTAGTCTAATTTCCACCTTTAAATTTTAAAGAAAACTTGGCTGGCGCCAAG
>DATMYU010000197.1:0-5241 GCA_035560775.1 Desulfosporosinus sp. | reverse complement strand
CTTTTCCTTGAGGTCACCTGTAGTAAATGCGCTCTGAGCTTTTACTAACTCCATGGCCGCCAGTAAATTCTCAAGCCGGTTTAATAAATGGGTAAGCATCTGGAAAATCCGTTTGTAGGGAACAGCCAAACCGCCTGCTTGTAGTCGGGAGGAAATAGCCTTTTCATTGACGACAATATCTCCATTGGCATACAACGAAGCATGCAGGACATCTCCTAAAATTCGAATACTTCCACCTGCTTCGATTGAGAATCCGTCGTATACACTACCGGTTACAATAACATCGCCATTAAATTTAATGTTCCCCACCTTGAGGTTCACATCACCCTCCACAATATGAACAGGACGTACAGATAAATACTTTTTGCCATACCCCTCCAGCACGGGCTTACCATTTTTTGTCGCTATGGCGACCATACCCTCATTAATGAGATTGACTCCATCTTTAATCAATATGGGAACATCTTTCGGCGTTCTCGTTAATATCGGCTTTCCTGTGACATCAATCCCCGGTTTGCCCGAGAGAGGCGGTCTCTTGATGGCGACAATTTCTCCAACAGAAACCGAATGGATTTTGCCGTCACCATAAGGATTCTTTGCTGTTAGGCTCCTGTTTTCATCCTGAAAATTATACATAATCGAAGCATCTACACTTTCAACAGGAGGAAGGCTAGTTGCAACTTCTACAGTAAATTCCTTGGCTGTGTCTTGAACTGCTTTCATTATCGCGTCTTCCTGAATTCCAAAAACTACGCCTTTGTTTTGTAATGCTAGCATGACATCTTCGTATCGAATGGGAACCGGATCTTCTTCTCTTACACATCGAGCTATAACCTTAGCTTTCTGCATTGGCTTACAATCAACAAGTGTATATTTCTTGCCAAAGTTTCGCTTTACTGTCAAGAATGCTTTCTGTTTATCTTTGCTTAAACTAATTTCCAGATTGACGGAAGGCTCCGTATCGAGGGTATTGACTTCAACAGTATCATGATCATAAACAACGGATGAGGTTTCTATTTTATTTCCATTGAGATAAATCTCCACATTTTCTCCGGCCATGATAAGGGGGAAGCTGCCAAAGCCCTGCGGTGGGGTGAACAGTACATCACCGTTTTTGATCTCAATCGAACCATCGAAAACGCTGTCCAAAATCAGTTCTTTTGTTTCTGGAATTCCTTTTATTCCCCTGTATAACCTTGTAGATTGATGTTCTGATTCTTCTGGAACAGTTTCTTTATCTTTCAAAGCCATATTTAACCTCCGTCATATTTTATTACAAAAAACGCTAAGTCGTCTTTACTTTCCACGTTGTCCATATATCTGTTAACGTCTTGAAGGACTTGTTCCGCCAGCTGGTTAATATTAAGCTTTCTGCCATTACCACCTATCAATTTCACTAGACGTTCTTTCGTATACGGTAAACTTTGTTGATCTTGAGCTTCTATTACACCATCTGTGTACAGGCAGATTCTGTCCTCAGGTTCTAGTTTAACGGAATAATTTTTGTAACTGAGATTTTTGGAAATACCAATAACCGGTCCCCCCTCACACAATTCCTCAATTCCTCCGCTCTGATGGACAAGCAGAGGAGGACAGTGGCCAGCCCGGGCATAAGTTAACAAAGATTGTTGAGTATCAATGACCCCATAAAAAACTGTACACAGATTTATTAACGATTCATCCGTGAAACGCTCATTTAATAACTCGAGTGTTAACGACGGCTGAAGCATTACATCGGCATAAGCCCCGCTATCTGCATACTCTTCAGAACCTAAGCTTAGAAAGCTTAACGGTTTCAAAAAGTAATTTAAGGCAATTGCCCTTAAGGCCGCCGAAATTCCATGTCCCATAACATCAAGAATATAAAAGCCGATATGGCTTTGATCTAATTGAAAAATATTTAACATGTCACCAGAAATGTAAATTGAAGGTTTGAATCTCCAAGCAAAGGATACCTTGGATATCCCGGCTGGAACCACAGGCAACAGCTTACGTTGAACTATACCTGCCATCTCCAGTTCTGCTTGCATTTTCTGGTTTTGTTCCCCCAGTAATTTTTGAGCCAATTTACGTTCCGTAATATCTTCCTTGACAGCAACAAAATGCGTAATCTGCCCATCTTTATCTTTAACCGGAGCAATCGAGTCGAATTCCCAAAAAAGCTCTCCGTTCATTTTCTTATTATGAAATTCACCGCGCCATTCTTTCCCGGAAGTAAGCATATTCCACATACGCTGATATTCTTCTGGCATCTGTTCACCGGACTTTAAAAACCGGGGATTCTTCCCGATTGCCTCCGACAATGCATAGCCCGTTAATTCTTGGAACTTGGGATTAACATATTCAATATCCCCGCTCAGATCCGTAATCACCACAGTACTGGAACTTTGTTCGATGGCTTGCGACAACTTACGCAATTGCTCCTGGCTTTTTTTGCTAGAACTGATATCCTTGATTACGCCGACGGCATGCCAACAACCCTTAATTTGGATTGCCGAAAGTGAAAGCTCAATCGCAAATTTTGTTCCACCCTTTTTTAAAGCAAATAGTTTCAAAACCTGGTCATTTATATTCCCTTGCCCGGTTAGTGGGTAACCGCTGAATCCTCGGATAAAAGCCGCAAAATATTTTTCTGGAACAATGAATTTATGTAATTCCCGTCCAAGGACCTCCTCGCTAGTATAGCCAAATAACCTTTCGGCGGCGTGATTCCAGTGGATAATATAACCTTGATCATCCATAAAAACGATTGCATACTGAGTAACCTCTGTAATGGTGCGTTCCCAGCTCTCGCTTTCCCGTAAAGCCGCTTCCGTCCGAGTGTACTCCGTGATATCGTTCAGGAAAACGAGCGTCCCGTTAGCATCTGAAATCTGGATTAATTCCACTTCGAAATAACGACTTCCCTGGTCGGTATGGATCTCTTTGGTAAAGAGTTCCTTTTGCTTAAAATCGGCCGTAAAGCGCGTTACTTCCCTGGTCAGCCAGGGTATCATTTCAAGTACATCTTTTTTCCCACAGCCATCCGCTCCCGCAATGTTATGCACCCTAAATAATTCCACAGCCGCACAATTAAGCTCCTGAATCTTATGATCCTTGGTAAGCAAAATAACCGGTTTTGACAAGTTTCTGAAAATTTCCAAATAATTGTTCTTTTGACTGCTTAATAGGCTACCCAGCCTTTTGATGTCTTCTTGCGTACTATTAGAACTATCATTCATATGCTTATCCTCTTATCTCTTTAAACTGAATCAAATCTATGTAGTTCCATAGCAAAACATCCCTCATTCAACTAGAAAACGGTTTTGGCATCGTTATTTTTATCGTCTGGATTCATAAATCCATAAAGTTCAGAAAATCCATAGCCAAATAAGTTCCATGCTCAGATGTTGAAAGGTATATCTTATCTGCAAACTTGTAAATAATACTAAACCCGTAGCCCATGGAAACTTTAGTGGAAAACCCCTGCAGAAAAATCATATTGGGCAGTTTGTCAAAGTCCATCCCTGGACCTTGATCAGCAGCGATGACCCGAACACCCTGGTCGCGCGTGCGGATTTGCATAATCCCATACCCTGCATGTTTAATTACATTAGTTGCCACTTCGGAAACACTCAGTACAATATGAGCCAAATGTTGCTGAGAACATCCTCGCTTTTTCAGATAAGCCGCAATCGATTCTCGGGCAGTATTCACATCTGTCACGGCTGCGATTATAACTTCCTCTTGTAACACTCCTTGAGCTTTAAAAAGCTCAGACTCCTCATAACTCAATAGATTAAACTTTCCTTGAGTCACCGCGCAAATAACATCGCGGTAGACTTGGAAAATCTTTTCCCTTTGCATCCTGGTATTTTGCAAGTCCCTTTCACTCATCTGATGATAATCCGCCATCATGTCAGCTGCTGCGTTCATGGCGTTCCCCAGAATTTCTAACTCATCCCCGGTCCGAACATTGATCCTGTGCTCGTAGTTTCCTGCCCCAAATAAATTTAATTCCGACGTCATTTGTTCAATCGGCTGGGTAAAACTTTTGATTCGCTTACTAGTAGTGTAAAATGTTAACACTAGAGAAAAAATGAAAATGGCCAGCGCCCAAACTGCCAGTTTCCGTTCCTGGTCATAAAAAATATCAGCATCAATATGAAGGCCAACAATGCCTACAGTTCGACCGTTGCTGTTTCTGATTGGCGCATAACCAGACAAAGAAGCACCACCCCACTGGTCAGTCATTAATCTTTTGTCCGCAATTGCACCAGCATAGGCTTGTTTCATTGCGTCTTGACCAATAGCATCATAAATATCGCCGATATGGGAAGGAGACTTTGTTTTTGCATCAACAACAAATTCCCACTTCTCTCCCTCACCCAACATGCGCATCGTATAAATATACGTTATATCCGGGTTTGCTTTTTGGGTATCTTGGAGAACCTTCTGAATTTTCCGGTATTCTGAATTATTCTCATCCGTCCTGGTCTGTAGCCGGTCATGAGCCTGACCGTCGACTAGAATAGCAGCAGTTGAGGCCAAACTCATTGCTCTTAGCTCAAAACGTTGCTTTAATTCAACATGAAAAATATAAAAATATGTACCGAGAGTCACTAACAAAATAATGGAAATAGAAAAGACTGAGCTTAATACAATATTTCGTCTCAGAGTCCCTTTCACTAGCGGTTTTCTCAAACAAAACATACTCGCCTGACTCCTTTCTTTTTCCCCATAACCATTCAGTCTTATATTCCCACCCTTCCCAATCCTAAAATCTTTGTCCATCCAAATGTCCATGCTGTTTGCGACTATATTAAAAACTATCTCTGAGAGAATTCCAGACCTTTACATTTGTTCGCCACAACCTAGATGTTGTTTCGTTAAATAATGTCAAATAACCCACTGTTAAAACCAGAGGGTTATTTGAGTATTTCACAGGAAATTATTAACTTGCCCCAATTGTAAAGAAAGGTACCAAGACCAGACTGTTGAGCATCGAACAAATCCAATTCCGAAGGCGCTCCCAGAGAAAGAAGATTGACAGATAGTGGGCGTATATTTAGTTTCAGAAAACCGACCTCCTAAAAATATAAACGCCACTCCTAAAGAGAATGACGACATAAACCCTGTTCGGTAACCCGGCGATCATCACCATTACGTGAAAGACCCGTAGCTTTGCGTCCCTAACTTTCGTTAGGTTTGCCTTTGTCGCAGCCCTGTAGGATGCAACTTTTCTGTACACAATAATTATTG
>DATMYU010000196.1:0-4778 GCA_035560775.1 Desulfosporosinus sp. | reverse complement strand
CAGATAGTTTATCCCCTGAATTATTAAATAAAATCGAAGTAAGCATGGACGATTTTTTAGATGCCCTTAAGGAAATTGAACCATCTGCCACCCGAGAATTAATGGTTGAGGTACCCAGAGTCTGCTGGGAGGATGTCGGAGGATTTAAGGAAGTTAAGAAACAGTTGCAGGAAGCTATTGAATGGCCTTTTAAATATGAGCAGTTATATAAGTCTGCCAAAATTGACCTACCCAGAGGAATATTGTTACACGGACCTCCGGGAACGGGTAAAACGTTGTTAGCGAAAGCCATAGCTAATGAAATAAATATCAATTTTATTAGTGTTAAGGGATCTGCCTTGTTATCCAAATGGGTAGGTGATTCTGAAAAAGCTTTACGTGAAGTATTTAAAAAGGCAAGGCAGGTTGCCCCATGTATCATTTTCTTTGATGAAATCGATTCCTTGGTTCCTCACCGAGGGACTGGAGAGCAGATTGCGGAAAGAATGCTAAGCCAGTTGCTAACTGAAATGGATGGAATTGAAGAATTAAGACAAGTGGTGGTACTTGCTGCTACCAATCGGCTAGATCTGATTGATGCCGCCTTGTTGCGTCCAGGCAGATTCGATTTAATAATACATTTGAATTTGCCAAGCGAAGAAGACCGTTATGAGATCATCTCTGTCCATTTACAAGGCCTTTCTCTAGCGGGAGACATTGATTGCCGTGATTTAGCATCTAAGACGGCGGGATTTTCAGGTGCAGACTTGAAATACCTATGCCAACGGGCGGTGCTGATGGCGGTTCGGGAAGTAGTGCAGTCCAGAAGTAACGCTAAGGGGATGGAACTGGTAGACGATAATGGGGATGGCTGTTGGGCGCGCAGGGATGAAGAGGCAATCGATGTGAAAATTTGCGGTATGCATATGAACGCCGCATTGCTAGACATGGAACAGAGAAGACATAGTTCAAGATTCGAAAGAGGTGAACTTATTCATGGCAATGGCCTTAGAACCCAAAAAACAACGGAGTGACGATTCACTTGTGGCATTGGTTGACCGATTACTGGATAAGGGTCTAGTGATAAATGCTGACATTTTAGTATCAGTCGCTGGCGTAGAGCTGCTAGGCATAAAAGTTAGAGCTGCCCTGGCATCCTTTGAAACAGCTGCTCAATACGGCTTAGAGTTTCCATCAGGAACAAATTATGAAACTGCTGCTTGGAAGCAGGCCACAGTGCAGAAAGAAACTTGTCCACAGTGCGATAAACGGGTTGATACGAAGGAACTTATGGAAGAAGGCTGCCCATGGTGTGGTTGGGTATCGGCCAAAGCTAAGAATCTGAGCGGGCAAGAACCCCTGCAGATCAAATCATAGGATGAGGATGGAACTTCAAAGTGAATAACAATACCGTCAGTGAACAAAATGATCGGTTTCTCCGGTTCTTAGACGCTCTAGATCATCGGAGCAAGGCAATGTTTTGGCATCTTTGGTTTAATAGGCGCGCCGAATTGTCTGAGCTCAGGAACGTGGCTTCCCTGGAATCCGATATGGATACCCTTTTGCATATTAAAGAAATCCTTAATTCCCGAGCTCGTGATTTTTTCAAGAAGGAGATTGTGGTATTCCACCCTTCCAAGTTCGATCTGGAAACCGGTGAAAACGTAATGTTTAATTGGTGGTTGGAGTTGGATAAGATAGCCGCTGGGAAGAGGAGTCCGATCATTGATTTTTTCCAAGACGACCAAACAATTATGTTATTGGCTGAAGTGCCTGAAGTACTAGTTGATTCCGCCGAGATTAATTATCGCAACGGTATTCTGACTGTAAAGTTACAGCAGGCAAATCCTGTGATTCACTCTGGACTGCCAAGAGGTTACTCTACGCCAGTTGATGGTCAAGAATGTTTATCTGGGGAGAATTGGGAATATTCACCTGCGGACATCTTTGATGAAACAGATCGGTTGGTACTAGTCATGGACTTGCCGGAGGCAGAGGAAATCACCCTTAAGGTTACTTTGTCCGGGCAAGGCCTACTGATTATCGCCACAGGCCAAGGTAGAAAACTGCACAGGGAAGTCGCCCTGCCTTGCTTCGTCGAGCAGGTAGGGCAACAGAATTACCATAATGGTATCTTAACGATTGAACTCGTGAAGCGAGGGGATAGTCATGCTTGATATAAATGAAGATAATCTAAAACACGGTCTGCTCGGCTTAGTCATGGCTCTAGTGGAGATCGTTCGGGATGCTTTGAAGATAGAGGCGTCCCGTCGCCTGGAAGATGATGTTCTCGATGATGGAGAAATTGAGCGACTCGGCACAGCTCTTATGGCCCTTGATGTGGCTATAGAGGAAATTAAAATGGATCAAGGAATTACCGAATCGGTAAAAAGTGTTCGAGATGGTCTTGACCAGATTTTAGATGATGTGGTCGACAAGATTTTGAATCCCAAGCGTTGGGCAGAGGAAGAGGCAGGAACGAGGTGAGACTATGAAAAGTGATCTTGAGTTAAGAGACAGTCTGAAGAAACTTGTACTATCGGCGCTCAAAGATATGGAGACAGAAAAGTTAGTAGGAGAGGTGATAAAGGAAGCGCTTGCTGAGATCATTCATTCTACCCTTATTGGAATGGCTGGAAGGAACAGCTTAGAAGGAACAGTTGAGATGGAATCTCAGGTACCCGTTGAGAAGGAGTTTTCTGTCCCAGTTGAAGAGGAATGTGCGATTGCGGACTTGCCAGTTCTTAATACGGCTGCTGAAGCCTTTTATCTATATGGGATCGCTGAAAGCAGTGAAAAAATCCATTTTGGTCCGGTAGGAATTAAGGATGGTGAGGTATATACCGTACCCTGCGATAATATGCTGGTCATCGTTCAAGACTGTTCACCAGAACCGTTTGTATCGGAAGATGATGAAGAGGTTAAACGTTGGTTATATGTCCAGCAAGAAGTTCTGGATCTAGCTCAAGAAAAATTGGGCAGTGTTCTACCTATGGGGTTTAATACGATCATTCACATGCCGGGAGAGCACCCCATTGAAACTGTAAATGATTGGGTTATGGGACAATCCGAAAGGTTGCGGGAAACTTTCCATCAAGTGCGGGGAAGAAGTGAGTATGGGATACAGGTGCTTATTGAAGAAGAAACCCTAAAACATACCCTCTTAGATGAGAACCAGGAGTTTCAAAAATTAAAACAAGAGGCAGAGTCGAAACCTGAGGGAGCACGCTACATGTACCGTCAAAGGTTGGAAAAGGTTGCTCAAGAAGCAATCGAGGACGTTGGAGAACGGTATTTTCGCGAAGTTTACGAGGCAATAAATGATATCAGTGACGACCTTAGGGTCGAAAAGGTTAAAAAAGAGGAGGATGGTTTAAGTATGATCGCTAATCTATCCTGCTTGGTAGCTCAGGAAAAAGCGGAAGAGCTTGGCCGTATCGCCGGTGAAATTAATGCTCGTGAAGGATTTGAGGTACGTTTTACCGGTCCGTGGCCGCCGTACAGTTTTGTTGACTCACTGAGCATGCCTAAGGAGAAGAGTATGAAAGTATGAGCGATTGCGTGAAACCCCTTACGCCTACTCGTCACAAGCAGGCCACTGTAAATGATCTCCTCGCTCGGCTGTTGGAAAAAGGCCTTCTGCTCAAGACCGACCTGATCATCGGGGTCGCGGGCATACCCCTCTTGGGGTTAAATCTGCATTTGGCATTGGCAGGTATGTCAACTATGCTCAAGTATGGTATGATGCGTGATTGGGATGAAGTAACTCGAGCTTGGGAGAGTGAGCATCGGCGTAATCAAAAAGAACAAGATACCCTACCGCTCCATCAGGAAGAGCTAATGCAATGGAAGGGTTTCGGTGCTCATTGGTATGAAAATGGAATCTATGCGGCATGGCGGCCTGGAATGATGTATCTTACAGACAAAAGACTCATGCTAATACGGCCAGAACCCTATGAAGTACTGTTTGATGTACCTTACAATGAAATAATAAGCTTGGAAATAGAGCGCTCCACCCACTTCACTGGTGTAGAGCGCGAAGAACTGCATATTTTGCTGCGCTCAGGCAACTTGCAAAAAATTCATCTTGCCGATTTTAAGCGAGTGCTTGACCTTATTTACCAAAATACGGACTTGAACAGGGACTTATTGCTCGTAAGAAAATCTATGCAATTAGAACCTAGCTGGTTTAAAGTCTGGTTTAAGAATGAGGTCGGCAAGAACAGTCTGTGGCAGTCAGGAAAATTTTGCGTTGAGGAAGGCAGATTACTTTGGCATGTCGGCCGCAAAGAGCGCCCTCTATTTTCACTCTGGCCGCCAGATCTGCTGAGTTGTAAACTAGAGTATGCCAATCTTGGCTTGGGATCGAATGAGAAACCGGTTCTTGAACTCCATTACTTGGGCAGTAACAACGCTGAAATAGCCTGTTTTTCTGGGCCGGAGGAGGTTCTTTCCTTTTGGATGAATATTTTGCAGGGATTGGCAGGTGATAATCTTGAAGTATGCCCAGGGTGTGGGGCACCGGGATCATCCCGGCGGTTGCTGGAAGAAGGGTGTGACCGGTGTGGCTGGTTGAGTGCGAAAAAGCAACGTACGTTAAAATCATTTCTATGAATTTGTGCAACGCTAAATCAATACTAAAGGCACCTATCAACCGATAGGTGCCTTTAGTATTGATAGGATTGTGCAGCGCTGGGAAGTGGTAAGCAATAATGCAAATGATCATATCAGTTGCATTTTGAAGACTTTAAGCATATGGAGTAGAAAACAATGATGGAACTTAAAAGACACGGTTGAGG
>DATMYU010000195.1:0-12564 GCA_035560775.1 Desulfosporosinus sp. | reverse complement strand
GGTTATTATAATCTCAAGACAAAGTTTCGTCTTTAAAGCGGTCTTTGTTTGTTCTTAATGAAAGAGGGGATTATAATGGCTAAATGTGAACTATGTGGAGTTGAGGTTAGCAAAGAGGTTTTCAAAAATGATGATGGTTCACCGGTATGCGAAGATTGTAAGATGAAGATTTCCTCGTCTCCGTCCAAACCTTGTCGAAGTGAGTATTAGTCTTTTCCGTTACACAGTAAGAGAAGGAACAGCCGCGGGCGTTCCTTCTCTTACTGTATAACGACTTAGGTCCCTTCGGTTATCGCTATATCAAGTGTCCATTAATACACCTTTTGAGTAAATTAATGCTATAATTATTCGACAGGATTAAACGATGAGCGGAACTCTATGATTAGAAGGGCGAATGACTGGATGATCGACAAACTATTGAGGATGTTGGACAAGTATGATATCAAACGGGCAATTGAGCTTGTTAAAAAGGAGGTATTTCCAGCCTCCGAAGAGTTAGTTTATAATGTGGAATCCATTATTTTATCAGAATATCAACAGGTGAAGGTTCCGCCTGAAGTTGAAGAATTTCTGAGACATTTGCAGATAATACCTAATGAACATCATGATTTTCGATGGGGTAGTTCTGAGTTTTGTCAGGATTCATTGTCCTATTCAAGGCGTCAGGAGAAACAAGCTAACTCAGTTATGTATAAGTCCTACTGGCCTTCGTTTCACAGTCTTGATCAGGCCCAAGAGAAATGGTATTTTTACTGGAGAAAAGAAGTCTTGAGTGGTAACTATATAGATACAAATTCGGGCTATATCTTCATCTTTGTTTATGAACTGCTTAACTACACATTTAATAATAATGCTGCTTTTAACCTAAGTATGCTTGATCGGTTATACACGAATTATCAGGATAAGCATTTTGATTTGGTTAATTATCTGCCCCAGTGGATTGCTGATTTTTGCTATGAGTTAGGGGAATATGAGCTTGAAAAGAAGTGGATCGCTAAAGTACATACCCATGAATATTCGGACTACGATAACTTAAAAAGACTAGAGAATAAACTCGGGACTGTTTCCATCACTTTTTGGAAACGATTTATACGGTACAGTAAAACAAAGTTTTTCAAAGCAAATAGAAACCTGATCTATAAGGTTTTTAAAGTATCGGTATCGATTTTGGAGACTAATTACCAAACTCAAGGGAAAAATCTTATTGACGAATGGATGCCGCTAAATGAGAAGGCCCAGTTTGAACGTTCATTGTTTCGGAATGCTATAATAGGCCGTAAGGTTCAGATTAAAACAGAAGTCAACCGAAGGCCAACGCTTAAGATGAGAGAGGAGCTTTCCGCATTATTTCGTTTAGCGGAAAACATCGCTAGAATGAGTGTCGGAGAAAAGCGCCAATTAAGCCTAGATGAAGCGCTCTTCCCAGAGGGCTTGAAAAATGCACTTATTGAGTTGTTTGTGGTTAAATCTGAACCTGCACTATTTGCTAAAGGTCGTTTCGTAAAAACTAGGGATCAAGGAGCTTCTGGATTGGGTAGCGCTATTCCGAGTCCTCCGGAAACCCCTGATCCAATCGGTGTGACAATCCCTATAATTGATTTTGATTTGGATCGTATTGATATGTTGGATAAAGAAAGTAAAGAGTTATTAGAAATTTTTGCTCTCCGGTATGATGACCAAGCTGAAGCTGAAGCTGAAGCTGAAGCTGAACCTAAACCTAAACCTAAACCTAAACCTAAAGATACATCTGATATTTCAGAAACAGTGAACTCCCTTGAAACCAGAAGAATTTCTGATCAGGAGCATGAGCAGTCGCCAAATTCACCTAAAGAGCTATTCTTAGACAAGGAAGTCGAGTCTTTTATTGCCGAGCTAAATGAGCTAGAACGCGACTTTATTCTCGGTTTTAAAGATATGGTGAGGGCAACCGAAGAAGGAAGGCAAACCCTTAGGTCTCGGGGTATTATGATGGGGGTATTTCTCAGCACTCTCAACGAGAAGTCATTGGGATATTTGGGGGACAATCTCGTTGAACAAGAAGGAACTGTTCTGAGTTTCAATGAAGATTTCGAGCAAGTATTTTTCAGACTTACTAAGGAGGATTAGAGTACGTGGCGGGAAAAATTCGTAAAAAGGATTCAACTGCAATATTAAACTCGTTATATGGAGGGGTTGTCCCCAATAGGGGTCTAGAACACATTATGGTCGGTCGTAAAGAAGAGGCTACTCAGATTCTGAAAGATTTAGAGACGATAAAGGATGGGGCCTCTCTGACTAAATTTATTATTGGATCCTTTGGTTCTGGAAAAACATTTCTGCAAGCGTTAATCCAGCAAGTGGCCTTCAACGAGAAATTCGTGGTCGGTAAGGTCGACTTTGATGCCAATCGCCGGCTTTATGGTTCTGAGGGCAAGTCTGTCGCAACGTATTCTGAAATGATGAAGAATCTAAGTATCGCTACGTGTCCTGAAGGCAACGCCTTACCGATTATTTTGGATCAATGGATCAGTGAAGTGCAGACCAAAACTATGCAAGAAAAAGGGTATGGTTCTGTGGCGTATGATAATCCACAGTTTATTAAAGATGTGGAACACGAGATTGCTGAAACTGCGACTAAGATGGATGGGTTAGTGGGTGGCTTTGATTTTGTACGAGTTCTTATGCAATATTTTAAGGGATTTGTTGAAGACAACAGTCGTCTTCAACGGAGTGCTCTTCGTTGGCTTCGGGGGGAATATTCTACCAAGACTGAGGCTAGAGGGGACCTTGGAGTTAGAGATATAATTAATGATTCTAACTACTATGATTACATTAAGCTCATCGCTCAATTCGTTCGACAAATCGGGTATTCTGGTTTGGTTGTTAATTTTGATGAGGCGATCAACCTCTATAAAATAAACCATCCGCAAGCACGTGATAAGAACTATGAAACCATTCTCAAGATTTTCAACGATACTCTTCAGGGAAATGTTGTAGGGTTGTACATCATCTTTAGTGGTACTCCTGAGTTTCTCGAAGACGAGCGTAGAGGGCTTTATAGTTATGAAGCTATCAAACGAAGACTAGTCATGAATAAGTTCGAAAGTAGTGAATTTCGGGACTTATCTCAACCCGTTATTAAACTCACGCCGCTTAAACAGGAAGAATTGTTCCTATTGCTCAAGAATCTTGTGGCAATCCACGCATTTCATTATGACTATGAACCCAACATTAAGGGAGAAGAAATCCGCTCATTTATTATTCAGGAATATTCCAGGCCGGGGGCTGTCGAGAATTTAACGGCGAGCGATATTATCCGGACATTTATTGGTGGATTAAATATCCTTCAGCAAAATTCGGAGTTTGATCGAGCGAAGATTTTTGGTGCTCAGGATAATTTGGACGTTCAGACTCCCAAAAAACCGGCAGCAGGACGGTTTCATTCAGCGTAGGGCACGATGCATCGTACCCACTCCCGTCGTACCCCTCGTTGTAATAATTGTGTCATTTATTCCACCGCTAGGAGCACGATGCATCGTGCCCCTACAGAAAAATGGGGGAGAATGTGTGGATACGTTTAAGCTTTTATCGGAAAAAATGCAAAAGCGGATTTGGGCTATGAAATGGGAACGTTTTACACCAGTACAGGATCAAACAATCCCGCTGATTATCAAAACTGACTCAGATATCATTGTTTCGGCTAACACAGCTTCGGGGAAAACCGAAGCTGTGTTTCTACCTATTATCACCAAAATAGAGGCCAGTGCACAAACCGAGTTAAAGGTGATCTATATTTCTCCGCTCAAAGCGTTAATCAACAACCAATTTGGTCGGATTGAAACATTATGCAAAGACAGTGAGATTGAAATTCATCGTTGGCATGGGGATGTAGGTCAAAGTCAAAAAAACAAGCTACTGAAGAATCCCACGGGAATTCTTCAAATTACTCCTGAATCCCTCGAAAGCTTATTCATTAACAAGACAGGACATTTAAAAAGCCTCTTTCAGGGAGTAGAATTCATTGTGATTGATGAAATTCATTCTTTCTTAGATTCTCAGCGAGGGGCACAACTTCGTTCCTTATTATCGAGGATGGAAGCGTATGCGCGGGTTCGACCCCGTATGCTTGGTTTATCAGCAACCATTTCTAATTTCGACTTAATTAAACGTTGGATTAATCATAAGAGACCTGAGGAGGTCGAAGTGGTAGAGGCCTCTGACGAGGGTAAAGAACTTCAGTATTCTTTATTACACTTTCCTGTTGGAAAGGATCACTTAATACCATTGGAGCTTTTTGAAGATCTGAGGGACGTCACTAGAGACTATCAATCACTTATCTTTTGCAATAGTCGGGGTATGGTTGAAGAAACGACCGTAATGCTTAACCGATTGGCAGAGCAGGAGGGGATCAAGGAAGGGTACTTTGCTCATCACTCCTCAATCGACAAAGCGGAAAGAGAGTACGTAGAGAAAAAATTGGCCACTTCTAAAACTCCTCAAAGCATTGTTTGTACGAGTTCGCTTGAACTCGGTATCGATATAGGTGCAATTGATCTTGTCTGTCAGATAGACACCACGTTTACTGTTTCTTCGCTGAAGCAACGTATGGGGCGATCCGGGAGAAAGCAAGAACAGGCTCAGCTCCTTCAAATGTATACGACGAGTGGAGATAGTTTGGTTCAGTCAGTTGCCGTTATGAAGCTCTTACTCGAAGGTTGGATTGAGCCGGCAATGGGTTATCCAGTTCCTTATGATATTCTCTTTCACCAAATTATCTCTCTTTGTCAGGAGTACAATGGTGTAACTTGGAGTCAGCTCCTTCATCGTCTCGCTGAAAACGCTGCATTTTATAAGCTTCCCAAGCATAACATCGTTAATTTGGTTAGTCATATGGTTCATTCGGAGATGTTGGAGACCGTTCCTGGGCTCAATGAGTATATTGTTGGACTAGAGGGAGAGCGATTATTGAGGGGGAAAGAATTTTACTCGGTGTTTATGGTCTCCATCTATTATGATGTGTACTGTGGCATTCGAAAAATTGGACAGCTCGATAAAGGGGTCAGGTTTGATATTGGGGAAAACGTCATCTTAGCGGGCAAGCTATGGACCATTAAGGATATGGATACCAAAAAAAATAAGATCTACGTTAAAGCGGCAGTGAATGCCAAAAAGCCAAAGTATCTTAGTGATCCCGGTAAGATTGACCGCAAAATCGCAGAAACAATGTTTGAGGTTTTGTGCTCGGAGGAGCAATTCCATTATCTTGATGCTAAAGCTTCTCAGAGTCTGGAGGGAACCCGCCGAAAATATCATATGTATGGCATATCTATAAATCAACGCGTTGCTTGGGAGTCGCGGGATACCCTGATTTTTGAACCCTTTGTTGGAACCGTAATTTGTAATACGTTGATTTGGTTGCTTCGTGCAGTATCTGGTTCAGATATTAAACGCTGGCCTAGTCAAGTAGAACGCATTGTTTTACCTAAGGATGTAATATTTTTAGACCTTGTCAAAAAAATCCAAAGTCGAGAGTGGCTGGACGCGGATCTTGTTCTGTACATAAGGGAAAATGAGTGGCTTGTAACAAAATATTCACCTTACATAATGGACGAGCTACAACAAGAAATGCATTTTAAAAGCGAAACTGATCTTAAAGGTGCCCTAAAATTCTTGGAAAGTTACCAATTTATTACTATTTACCTGACGGATTAAGGTGAATCGAGGAATTGAGTAGGATGAAAAAAGTTGAGACGGATAAAATAATGATAATAGTCCACACTAAGAATGCATTCAATCGAAAAGGAGGTAAATTTTCTTGAATAAATCAACGACTTGTTATCTGCCCAGTACCAATCTTGTAGGGGTAGGATGCCTGAATAATCTAGGTAAAGAACTAGTCTCCAAAGGGTACAAAAAAGCGTTAATTGTCACCGATAAAAACTTAGTTGGGTTAGGTCATGTTGGTAAAGTAGAACAAATCTTGAAGGATAATGAAATAGCCTATACCGTATTTGACGGAGTAGAACAACCGAATCCAAGTGTCAAAATTGTGGAAAATGGTTTTAAGTACATCGAGGATGAAAGAAACAAAGTTTTCACTGAAGATTATGATTTTGTAATTTCAGTTGGCGGAGGTACTAATCACGATGCCGCACGTTCCATAGCCGCGCTGGCTACCAATGGAGGCTCGATAGTTAATTATGAAGGTTTCAACAGGTTTACTAATACAATCTTGCCTTGGGTAGCGATCAATACGACGGCTGGGGCTGGTGCTCAAGTTAGCATGATGGATGTAATTACCGATGATACGCAGAAAACCAAAGTCACCATGATCGACGCCAAGACATTAGCGACTCTAACAGTCGACGACCCTTCCTTACATGTTACTATGCCCAAGGAAGTGACAGTATCCTCAGGAATAGATGTCTTGTGCCATGCAACAGAAGCTTATGTAGCTCTAAATGCCACTCCTTTCACTGACGCCCTCGCTTTGGCAGCCATAAAATTAGTAACTAATTATTTAGGTAAAGTTGTTGCTAACGGCAATGACATAGAAGCCCGGGAGAATATGGCCTATGCTGCGATGATGGCGTCAACAGCCTTTAATAATGCTGGGTTGGGACATGTTCATACCATTGCCCATCAAATAGGCGGTGCTTCTTATCGACATCATGGTTTAATTGCAGGGGCATTACTGCCTTATGTCCTGGAATACAATTCTCAAGCTGTGCCTGTCCAAAGGTTTATAGATATAGCTATAGCCATGGGTGAAAAGGAGGTAACAGGCCTTAACGCAGTTGATACAGTCCTGGCCGCGATTAGAAAACTAAATGCCGAGGTAGGAATTCCGTCCGATCTTAGTGAAATGGGTGCAAAAGAAGAAGATATTAAGTACTATGCCGAAATGGCCCTAAAAAATATTTCTGGTGCGACAAATCCAAGACAAGCTACTCTGGAAGATATAATGCAATTAATCAGAACAAGTATGGGCATAAAACCGAGCCAAGGAAAAACAGAACAGGACCTCGTTGCCAAGTAGTAACAATCAATTTTTAACGTACAAGGAAAATAGCCTAATCGCGTCTGTATAATAGCGTGATTAGGCTATTTGCTTTAAACTTAAAGGGGAAAGCTATTTAAACAATTCTTTCGTTTTCAGCATTCGCCATCTTTAGTTTGGTAGTTTAAAACTATCCACCATGCCCGAATGCAACAACTTGGAATTAACAATCACCTCAATTTGAGCTTGAGGAAATTTCTCCTCCCATTGATCTTTTACCTTTTTCCATTCCTGGGGTAATTCTCGCAGGGTTGCCTCGCCCAGACCAAGAATATCTAGTTTGTAGTCTTCCTGGGCTTTTTGTATTAAAGTAACTATTTCTTTTTCTACAGCTTGGCCTTGCTCAGTTTCTAAAACGGTAAACATTTCGGGATTAATTAGGTTTTCAGTACCCATTTGTTCGCCAAGATTGCTGGTTACATCCACTTCAATGGTATATTTTAACGTACCATTTTCCAACTTCGGTATTATCTTGCTTTTAGACTTTAGGATTTCTAGAGATATCAATTGATTGGGCTCTTCTGTACAGGGTAGGATGATAACCCCGCCTTTTACTTTATTCTGTATCCATAAATATCCCCTAGTTTCTAAAGGATTAAGCCAGCCAAGTAATTTATCTTTCCGAAAAACCCCAGCTTCTCTAAGAAAAACTTCTTCTTCACCTTGTACGGATTTAGATTTGCCGACCCTGCCAATAACCGCATGACTGGGGTGAGAAAGTAACATATTAGTGATGTCCATAAGATTAGTTGCTACGCTTTTTGACAAAATATCATAATCTTTAATCATCCGCTCGAGATGACTGGCCGGGATTTTTTCTAACCCTGAATCGCCATTGATAATTTCTGAAGCCTCACCTTGGGTTACTAAAACGTAGGTGCGCAGACGCATATCAGGATCCCGGAGAAACCAGTCGATGGCTGGAAGAATTCCCTCCTTAGCTATTTTTTCGCCAATGACAATAACCTTGGTATGTGGCCAAAAAAGCTGGCGCCCCGATTTCTCCCTAAAATTCTTAACAGCTTCAAAAACAGTATCCCCGCTACTCTTTATGATCCATACCCCTTTTTCAGTTCCTGATGATCCACCATCTGAAGGGCTCTTGAGTGCTCCTGGCTTAATAATCTGAACGGTAAGCTGTATTTTTTGATCAGCTCCTTTATCAATTCCAATCGCCGCCGCAATCGCCACCTGGTCTAGTTCTTTGCGATCCCAACACCCTGTTGTCAAAAGGAAGATGGATAGGATGCAGAGGAGGAAGGCAACTCCTCTCTTTCCCTTCATGATTCCTCATTCCTTTGATTTTTAGGGGGAGACGGTTTAAGTGAACGCCCTCTAACTCGGTTTTGGCTTAAAAGCCTGGAACGGAAAATACGACTCCAGAGGGGGGGGCGGATGAATACATCATTTAATTCTCCAAAATTCATTGGAGCCACAGGGTAGAGGTAAGGTATGCCAAAAGAACGTAATTTCATCACGTGAATATCGATGAACAAAATTCCCATTAACACGCCAAACAAACCAAGATTGCTGGCACATAACACAAAAAATAAGCGCATGAGCGCCATCGCATCTGCTATGGGAGTAACTACAAAACTTGCAATAGCAGTAATTGCTACGACAATGACCATCGGATTGCTAATGAATCCAGCGCGTACCGCCGCTTCTCCCAAGACCAAAGAACCAACAATGCTTACAGATTGGCCAATCGGCCTGGGCATTCGAACCCCTGCTTCCCGCATGATTTCAAAAACTACTCCCATGACCAAGGCTTCGATATAGGCAGGGAAAGGAACCCCCTCCCGAGCACCGGCCATGCTAATGAGCAAAGACGTTGGGATCATCTCAGGATGAAAACTCTGCAAAGAAACATACAGAGCCGGAAATAAAACTGAAATAAATAAGGCGACATAGCGAATCATCCGAATAAGTGTTGAATAATAAGGCCTCGAATAATAATCTTCAGCGCTTTGAAACGCTTCAATTAGCAAGTAGGGAACGGTTAATGCAAAAGGTGTCCCGTCAACCAATATCCCTACTCTGCCCTCAAGCAGTTTAGATGCCAGAATATCTGGTTTTTCCGTGTTGCCAATCGTTGGAAAAATTGAAGTTGGGGCATCCTCAATTAGTTGTTCGATATAACCGCTCTCCAAAATTCCATCAATATCAATCCTTTGCAGGCGCTTTTTTACTTCTGTAACAAATTTTTCATTGACGATACCTTCTATATAGGCAATATAAACTAGGGTTTTAGTTTGCCGACCTAAGCTGTTCAAGCTTTCCAAACGCAACTTCTCATTCTTAATTTTACGGCGCAGCATTGCAGTATTAACTCCAATAGTTTCAGTAAAACCCTCACGAGGGCCCCGAACGACGGCTTCAGTATCGGGTTCCTTTATCCCCATCGTTTCCCAACCTTTGGTCTCAATCAATAAGGCCGTTGGAAAACCATCAAGGAGTAAAGCCGTATCCCCAGACAGAATTCCAGTGATCACGTCTTGTAACGTCGCGGCCTCTCGAAGGTTGCTATTCGGTAAGGCGCAACGTTTAATTTTCTCAAGAAGATTTCCCTGTTCCATGGTTTCCAACTCTTTATTTTTAGGAAGCTCAAACATCAAAGGCTTCAAAATTGTGTTATTTGTCAGTTCAGAGTTGACTAAACCATAAATATAAATGAGCCCAGCCTTCTTATTGAGATCAAAACCGGGTGAAAATTCCCGATAGGCCACATCGACACTGTCCTTAAACCGTTCTTTGATTTGCGATAGGTTTTTCGCCAGCTGTGAGTCTAGATTGGGAGATTCAGAGAGCGCGGCCTCCGGAATTCTAGCTTTGCGGTTTATTTTTTTTTTTGAATTCCAAAGTTGAGTTAAGATTTTTAGCATTTCTATCCCCTCTGCTTTGTCCAAATTGGTTTCTTGCGGTGTTTAAAGAGGCTGACCATTAAAAGCAGAGTCGTTAAACCTCCTTCTACTGGTAAAGTAAGATAAGGATAAATTCCTTTAAGAAAAGCATCCTTAATGGTGATATTAGGAAAAGTTATTGTCGATAAGATGAAAATTGCGCCCCCAATTAACGGCGTAAGAGGTTTATAATCTGGCAAGTTTAACAGCTGGGCAAAGCCAATTGTAGTAACATAATAAAGCATGGCTATAGTTATAAAACCAGCTGCAACCCAAAAAAACATAACCATCGGTTCTAAGCGTTCAAAAAAATCTCCGATTTCGATCATTTGGGCAAGGCTGTACAGAGGATACCGTAATTGGGAACCTAGATCGGCTCCAAAAACCATGATGACTATTAATAAGTTAAAAATAATCAAAAGAGTTCCCGTGACTACACCACCTAATTTTGCTTTTAAGGTATCTTTTGGTTTGATATGATAAGCCATAAAGACACCCATAATGATACAGATCCCATATAAGCTCCCAGGCAAAAGGCTGTACTCTAAATCTTTCAGCAGGCTTAGTTGAAAGACCGGTTTTAGGTTTTCGAGTTTAACATGGTTAATATTTAGAGCAAGGGATAATAGTAGGCAAATTACGACCAATGGAGCAACCAGTTCGCTTAACCTTCCTATGGGCTCCAAACCTGCGTTTACCGCATAAGCACTCACTAAGAGCATAACAAGATAAAAAACAGTCTTTGGTGTTTCAGGCATAACTGCGGTACTTAGGAAAGTAATTATAGTGTCCAATATGTCAGCAGTCATCACTAAGAAAAATATTGCAAATATTAACCCAACTCCCTTGCCCAAAAACCTTCCCAAGATCTCTTGACTGTATTCGAAAATAGTTTGATTAGGATACCTGAGTCCCAGGACATAGAGAACGATGGCGACCACTACGTCAATCCCCAGAGCAATTAGGATGACAATCCAAACATCCTGTTTCGCTCGACTGATAATTATTGAAGGAAGACTAAAAAGAGAAACACTTAAAGCTAAAGTAAGAATTAAAAAATAGAATTGCCCACTAGATATTTTGCCCTTTTCCAACATTGCTTTATCACCAATTTCTACAATGATTAACAATATTTAGTCTGCCCTTAATCCACGTTTATATGTCTTTGATTTATTCCTCTTGATTTAATATTGGGAAGGAATAAGACTATTATTTCCTGCGTCTGCAGTCCATCATGACGTTATGTTGAAGGATTATTTCAGAAAGTTCTTGCTTAGAAATAGATGAGTCCACATCTGATAAGTGAAAATGGTCGGTCGTGGGAGGCAGAAAGCGTTTATTTTCTTGCTTGGCTTGATCGAGATAGCCTGAGTTGTTCAGGATAATGTAGGCTGCTCTAAGTTTCCGGGGTAAAAGGTAAAGACCTTCAATCATTAATGGCTTTCCTGCACCAGGCAGGTTTTTGAAATCCCCCCTAGCTATGGCTTCCAGAATTCTTCGTTCAGTAAGAATACTAAAGATATCCTTCATTTGGCAGTCACCTCACAATTACAAATATCTTTCGACTTTGTCGTATTATATGATGACCACGCTTAATGTTTTACAATAATCAAGTCTGTGATAATAGGAGGAATAATCAGGAAGCAGGTGGAATTAAAAGAGAGACAAAGGACTATTTTGAGATTCATACACACAAAGCAGTCTTCATAAGCTCAGGTATCTATATAGTTAGTAAGGTTGCATTATTTGCGAGCGTAAGGGAGACGTTATTTATGAAAAAGTCAGATGTTGCTGTCCAATGTCTTGCCTCCGGATTTAACTGTGCTCAGGCAGTATTTGCTACCTATAGTGAATTTGGATTAAAACCGGAAATAGCCTTAAAAATTGCCGGAGGTTTTGGAGGAGGAATGGGGATTAGCGAAACCTGCGGCGCGGTAACCGGAGCATTTATGCTGATTGGATTAAAGTATGGCAACGTAAACGTTGATGACATGGTGAATAAAAGGAAAACTAAGTTACTTATTACTGAGTTTACAAGAAGATTTATAGAGCTTAATAACTCAGTTAAGTGTAAAGAGCTGCTTGCCTATGATATTAGCATCCCAGAAGAAATGAGTATTGTTCGAGAGAAGAAGCTTTTTAGTACGATCTGTCCTAAGCTTGTCAAGGATTCATCAGAAATAATCGAGGAATTATTGGAGTTGTGAACTAAGAATGTGTTGGAACATTGCAAGAATCTATATAAAAGAATTAACCCGTTCATTTCCGACCACAATGTTGACTTAGACTGAAGGACAAGAAGGAGAGGAGATGAAAAAAACGAAAAAAATCTAGGAACTTCTTACAGAAGCACCTAGATTTTGATACTGACAGATGGATTATTTCTCCATTATGCCTAAATCATTCATTATTCGCATAATGTATTTCTCAAAGATATCTAAGAATACGACGATATCTCTTTCTATAATTAACTCGGTTAAATTTATATGAGTAACAATGTTTAGCAGCTTATTATTATCGGATAGACTAAAAATCCCCAAGCAAGATAAAGAATTAGCTTTCGCAACAGCATCTTGTAATTTATTGATGTCAGAAATATTTTTTTGCTTCATCGATAATTTA
>DATMYU010000194.1:0-3074 GCA_035560775.1 Desulfosporosinus sp. | reverse complement strand
ATTTAGATAATCAGAGGCTTTAATTCCGAATGCGACAAGGAGGTAACGAAATGGCACTTTTGCTTCAGCCTTTATAGGCTGGCTCTTTAACCCGGCCTAACCGCTTGGTGATGCCGCCCATGGCTACTGCGAAGGCAGACCCAGA
Source organism: Desulfosporosinus sp. (assembly GCA_035560775.1). Classification (GTDB taxonomy): domain Bacteria; phylum Bacillota; class Desulfitobacteriia; order Desulfitobacteriales; family Desulfitobacteriaceae; genus Desulfosporosinus. The sequence goes on along the minus strand of DATMYU010000194.1, from coordinate 2,929 downwards.
TGGAAAAGTGAGCTCGGCCATGTCGGACTACTATGCAGAAAAATCTCGTGGAGGGTAATTGGCCTTATAATTATTGAACATAGTTTTATTCGACCGGATGGGAAAGTCAGCCTTAGTCAACTTTCAGTTGCTAATGATACCACGATTGAAGGTTTAACAAAATTGGCAGCAGTCGTCCATGCAAATGGCTCCAAAGCCGTAATGCAAATTAATCATGCCGGAAGTGCTGCCGCTGAAGAAATTATCGGCACAGTACAGGTGGGACCTTCAACAGTAAGCAATCCGCGCAAAGGCGGGGTTCCCCGCGAGCTTACGTCAGCAGAAATTAACGGTCTTTTGTAGCATTTCAGGATGCCGCTTACCGAGTAAACAAGGCGGGATTCGATGGCGTAGAAATCCATGCTGCACACGGTTACTTGCTCAGTCAATTTTTTTCTCCTCTGACCAATAAGCGAAGTGACGACTATGGTGGGGACGTGAACAAACGCATCAATCTTCACTTACAAGTTATTAAAGCAATACGAGCTGTCACAGGTAAAGACTTTTCCATCCTTTTGAGATTAGGCGTTTTCTGATTTTACCGCAGGAGGTACGACTGTCGAAGATAGTCAATTTGCAAAGCTGTGAACACACAAAGTAGTTTTTGCCAATGTCTTCAGGCAACAGGGCTTCATTCGGAAGGGCAAAGGCTTGTCGAGCTCAAACGTGACCGTGTCAAAGTAGCAAATGGCAGAGATCAGTAGCTTATCGTTGTCAAGCAGTTTCATAATTGGAGATGTACTCAAGAATTGAAAATGGGCTCATCACACGGTGGAAAGCCTAAATAACTTGGATTATGGGAGCTAGGATATTTTAGTTGATCAGAAAGCTGAAGACTAAGGATTGTTTTCTTCGAAGACATCGTTAGTCTTTTTTTGCCCATTGTATCATTTAATTAATCGTGAAGACCGTATCCAAGCATTATCAGAAGTAAAACGTGTTTTAAAACCAGGAGGAATTCTTTTGGATGTTATGATTACACGTTATGCAGGAATTAACTATGGATTGATCGCACTCTTTATGGGAAAATTGAGAGGGCTAGATTACTAAATTATGGGAGGAGGATATAAAGTGGAGGAGATTAGGTTAATAGCTTATGATGAATTAGACAAATTATTGTGTCTATATAGGCATTCACATGCTGACGATCCCGAATTGGCGATAGATAATTCATTGAAGCGGTTATGGGATGAAATTTTTCAAGATAAGTTTTTGTATTATTTAGTTGCAGAGGAAGAAGGGGAGTTGGTTTCTTCTTGCACTCTGGCTATTATCAAAAATCTGACAAGAAATGCTCGTCCTTACGGATTGATTGAGAATGTTGTTACGCATCCTGATTATAGGAAGAAAGGTTATGGAACACGTATATTGAAAGCGGCCATAGAAATTTCAAAAGAGAATAACTGCTATAAAGTGATGTTACTAACAAGCTCAAAAAAGAAAGAGACTTTAAGATTCTATGAAAAAGCAGGCTTTAATAGAGAAATTAAAACAGGTTTTATCTTCAAGTTATAAGTAAGGGCTCATCTATGTTTGGGTAGAGAGTAGAAGGCATTTTGGCCACACGAACGCGGCATTGGAGGTTTGCTAGGGATGAAAAGGATAATTATAGTTGGAGCTAGCGGTTACCTTGGTACTGCTGTGACAGGCCTAGCTAGCAAAACATATAAAGTGCTTGCAATGTTTCGCAGAAGGCCTTGTCCTATTACGAGTGCTAACATTGATCATAGTCAGCTAGACTTCAGGATAATAACTACTGTTGAGGCCTTTCAAAACATTATCCGGAAAACAGATTTAGTTTTAGTTGCATCGAACGTGGAATATGAACATCCGGACGATATAACATTAACTAACTATGAAGGTTTTCTGCGCATTTTAGCAGACAGAGGAATTAAAACTGTTTATGTGTCTTCTGACGCCATTTTCGATGGAAAGCAACCAAGCTACACTGAGGAGAGTGTTCCTAATCCAATAACAGACTACGGCAAACGGAAACTACGAGCTGAAAGGATTATTGGAAACGGTTGCAATGTGATTATTCGAACTAGTTATTTATATGGAAGTAACGGATATGCAGTTGACAAAAGGTTACGAGAGTTTGAAAGAGCTTCCATTAACGATAAGATGGTTTTTCGGTACAAGTATCTAATTCGTAACCCAATTCATGTTAGAGATTTGGCGAATATCCTTTTACTTCTCAAAGATAAGAGTGGGATATTTCATGCCGCTGGTTCGTCTATGTCAGTATATGATTTTTCCCGGTTCCTGGCAGAAGAGGCAGGAACCAATGTAGCTATTAAGGAAGTAGAGTTAGGTAAACAGGAAGCAGTTACAATTCCTATGAATACGAACTTGGTTTCTGTTAAGCTACAGGGATTAGGAATCACGATACCCAGTATGGAGGAAAACAGAGGACGGGTTTATATGAGCTTCCTAGAAAAAATATGACCCATAATATACCATCCCCGTGCCTCGCAACTGATAGCACATCACATCACTAGAACCAACAGTTATACCCATAACCAAATATTATCACATCTTGACATAAGCCACTAAACTAGATAAACTTATTTTGAAGTAAGTAACTATAAGTATTCGTTCGGATTAACTTATATCGGTTTAAGTTGACCAGAAAAACTGGAGGCTTTGGAGGCGTTAAATGCTGACCAGGCCTTTTTTGTTGTTGTAACATTCACAGAAATTATTCGTTTCTCATGACTTACCTTATCAAAACAGATTAAAGAGTTCATGGCACGGCTATCAAGGTCAGATCATTTCTTGAGTCGAAAAACAATGGGGGAAAAATAGTGTGAATAGAAAAGAATATCGAAGGCTATTTATCAAGTAGCACATTTGGCAGGAACATTCACCTTGCGATATGGACATCAAA
>DATMYU010000193.1:0-11242 GCA_035560775.1 Desulfosporosinus sp. | reverse complement strand
ATTAAAAGGAGGATTTGTGTTATGGCAATTAGTTTACAAAAAGGTCAAAAGGTCGATCTAACTAAATCTAATCCGGGTCTGACAAAGATTATTATTGGTCTTGGTTGGGATACTAACAAGTATGATGGGGGAAAAGACTTTGATTTAGATTCCTCTGTATTCATGTTGAATCCCGAGGGGAAAGTTGCCGATGAAAAGAATTTTATCTTTTTCAATAACCCAAAGAGCCCCGATGGTTCGGTGACGCACACTGGCGATAATCGTACCGGTGCTGGTGAGGGTGATGATGAACAGATTAAAGTTGACCTAGCTTTAGTTTCTAGTGGTGTTGCCAAGATTACCTTTGGGATTACGATTCATGAGGGTAAAGAACGTAATCAGAACTTTGGACAAGTATCCAATGCTTATGTGCGCGTTTTAAATGAAGAGTCAGGTGAGGAACTAATTCGTTATGACCTTGGTGAAGACTTCTCTGTTGAGACAGCAGTGGTTGTTGGTGAGCTTTATCGCAACAATGCTGACTGGAAGTTTAATGCGATCGGTAGCGGTTACCAAAACGGCCTGGCCGGACTGTGCAAAGATTTTGGCTTAGATGTATAACCCAGGGATCAGAGGTCAGAGACCGGAAGCCAGAGGTAAGGTTCCCGAAACTCCGAACTCGAACTTCGTTAGATAATTTAATGTTTGAATCCAATAAAGGGAGTGTTAGTATGGCGGTCATAAGTCTGCAAAAAGGACAGAAGATTGACCTGACAAAGGGAAACCCCGGACTTTCAAAGATTATTGTTGGTCTAGGCTGGGATACGAATAAGTATTCTGGTGGATCTGATTTTGACTTAGATGCTTCCGTTTTCTTAATTGATAAGAATGGCAAAGCAGGCGGTATCGAAGATTTTATTTATTACAATAATCTAGTGGGTGGAAACGGTTCGGTGAAACATACAGGTGACAACCTCACTGGTGAAGGCGAAGGAGATGATGAACAGGTCAAGGTAGATCTAGCACTTGTGCCTGCGCATGTTGATAAAATAGCCTTTGCTGTTACAATTCATGAGGCGGTCACAAGAGGACAGAACTTTGGCCAGGTATCGAATGCTTTTGTGCGAGTTGTCAATGAAACTGATGGAAAAGAAGTCATGCGGTATGATTTAGGAGAAGACTTTTCTGTAGAAACCGCCTTGGTTGTCTGCGAACTATATCGATATCAAGGTGAATGGAAGTTCAACGCTGTGGGTAATGGTTTCTCGGGCGGCTTAAGCGCCCTTTGTTCAAACTATGGTTTAGACGTAGGCTGATCTGCTAATTTGTTCGAGTAAAGAGGCGCCTCCAGGCAATTGGGCGCCTCTTTTTTGTACCTATACAGAAAGTATAAGTTTTGAGTAGTCTGATGCTGGTGGTATAAGTGCAACTAAGGCGGCCGCCGGCGGTCCCTTCCCGCCATCCTTGGCTACAGGGACACTCGGCCATCCTTGGCCAGCGCCTGCGGCTGACAGAATGACTAATACGTGCGAAGACAGTGTCTTCGGGCGCCAGCCAAGTTTTCTTTATACCTATACAGAAAGTTTAAGTTTTGGGCAGTATAATTCGGGTGGTATAAGCGCAACTAGGCGGCCGCCGGCGCCTGCGGTTTGGCGCCAGCCAAGTTTTCTTTGTATATTTATGCATTAAGCATTAACTATGGGAATTTTAAAGAAATATGCCGAATTTTGACAACATATGCTAAACGAAGGGGAAGTGAGACATTTTCCCTTGTTTGATGTTTATGCAGTAGTTGCATATAATTAGAGGCACGCGCATCAAACGATCGGATGAATGTCATAATACCAAGGACACATCATAGGTCATCAGGGGGTAAGTAGAATGTTTAATAAGGGAAGCCGATCCGCTCGTCGATTATTAATGAGCTTAAGTGTGGTATTGGCTGGATTGGGACTCATCTGGGGGACGATTCTGACTTCTCGAGGTGGGGCATGGATTAAAACCGGATTACGATTCTTTTCGGAAGCCGGAGCGGGACTTTCACTTACTTGGAAATTAGATGGACTGACAGTGTTCTTCCTTTTTATTTTGCTCTTGGGGCAGGGTTTATCGTCGCTCTATGCTCTAGGATATCTCAAAGAATATGAAGAAAAGAAGAAATCTCTTTGGTCTTTTTATGTGAATTGGTTTATATTTCTTGGCAGTATGTTTGGTGTATTGTTAGCAAATGATGGTTTCACCTTTTTATTGACTTGGGAAATGATGTCCTTGTTCTCATTTTTCTTGGTTCTCTATGAACATGAAGACCCTCAAAATCACAAAGCGGCGTATATTTATTTAATTATGACCCATGTGGGAACTGTCTTTTTGACTGCTGCAGTTTTGTTTTTATATGCCTTATCTGGAAGCTTTGCTTTTGAAGTATGGGCGGGTGTAGTTCCGACACTTACCATAACTGAACTTAATTTTGTCTTTGTAGCATTGTTTATTGGCTTAGGGACAAAAGCTGGTTTTGTCCCGTTTCATATTTGGTTGCCTTATGCCCACTCAGCTTCACCAAGTCCTGTATCAGCCCTAATGTCTGGGGTCATGGTAAAAGTTGCTCTCTATCTCTATCTTAGATTGATCTGGTTGACGTTGGGACCTGGTCCAGTTTGGTGGGGGTGGTTATTTTTACTGATCGGAGCACTATCTGCAGTGGTGGGGATACTCTTTGCTTCGGTGCAGTCAGATCTCAAAAGATTGCTCGCTTTTTCCACTATAGAAAATGTCGGAATCCTAGGTATGGCCTTAGGTAGTGCCTTTCTAGCCAGATCCTGGAATAATATTTGGGCGATGGATTTAGCGCTCATCGCTTTCTTTTGGCATACTTTGCAACATATGCTTTTTAAATCGTTACTTTTTATGGGCGCAGGGAATATTATCCAGGCAACTCATACACGGAACCTTGAGCGATTAGGCGGATTGCTTAAACGGATGCCGAAAACCGGCCTTGGAGCGCTTATCGGAATTATAGGGATTACGGCCTTACCTCCCTTGGGCGGATTCTGGGGGGAATTAATGCTCTTTCAATCCCTATGGGTAAACACCTCAAATCTAATCAACGGCTGGAGTAAAGTCTTTTTGCCTTTGTTTATCGGAGTTCTCGCTCTGGTGGGAGGATTATCGATGGCCACGTTCGTCAAGTGGTTTGGAATTTCCTTCCTCGGACAAGCCCGCTCCCCGGTGGCAGAAAAAGCGGAAGAAGCACATCCTGTTCAGTATATTGCACCCTTAATCGCTGGTGGGTTAGCAGTTTTAAGCGTCTTATGGCCCTCAGTCACATTAGCCTTAATCAATTTGCCACTTTTAGTTTTGAGAAAGGGTGAAGCACTAGGGATAGGGTCAGTCGTAGGGAAGCCACTCCACATGACGGCGGTTTATCTGATCATCTTTAGTTTACTTGCTGTGGTGGTTGTGCTGCTAAGTAAACAAGGAGCTCGGAGAGTTACGGCAACGTGGAACTGTGGTTCGCCCCTAACGCCAAACATGCAATATAGTGCTACCGGATTAACGAAACCTATCCGAATTCTATTTGCTAAAGTATTGGGTTCTCACCCCCACGTAGAACGTGATTTTGCGGGAACGCGTTACAGTTTGCATTTGTTGACCTATGAGGGGGGAATCAAAGCAGTCTTCGAGGATATCTTCTATCGACCTTTAATTCGGGGGTTACTTTGGTTGGCAGCTCAAATACGCAAACTGCAAGAAGGTAGTATTCATTTATATTTGGGTTACCTAATGATAACGGTCATTGTCATGTTGATTTTAGGGCGTTAGGAGGAGAAGAGAAGATGGACGAACTATTAATGCTTTTAACCCGTCTACTGATGGGCTTCGGGCACCTGGCCTTGATTTTAGTTGCTGCTCCACTTCTTCAAGGCCTTATTAAAAGAAGTAAAGCGTTTTGGCAGATGCGACAGGGCCCTTCAATCCTGCAACCATACAAAGATCTCAGAAAGTTGCTGAGCAAGGAAGAGCTCATCTCCGAACATGCCTCTTGGATTTTTTTCTTGACGCCTAGGATCGCCCTAGTCAGCACATTAATGGCTGCGCTCGTTATTCCAAATGCCTGGGGCTGGGCGCCTTTAAGTGGCTGGGGGGATCTCTTTATCTTTGGAGCAAGCCTTGGTTTAGTACGCTTGTTTTTAACCCTTTCAGGTTTAGAAGGGGCTGGAACGTTCGGTGGAATGGGATCGAGCAGAGAGCTCTTTGTAGGATTGTTAACGGAGCCGGCTTTGCTTTTAGGACTCATCGTGTTAGCATTTATAACTGAGACGACCTCTATACAAGGTATTACGGCTGGCTTGGCAAGTGTATCACCCATTTTTGTTCCCCGGATCTTGGTCTTATTAGCTTTAGGGATGGTTAGTATTGCCGAGATGGGGAGAATTCCGGTGGATAATCCGGATACGCATTTAGAATTAACAATGATACATGAAGGGCTGACTTTGGAGTATTCGGGGCTTTCACTTGCCCTACTGAACTTTTCTGAACAGGTCAAGCAACTCTTACTGATTAGTTTGTTGGCCCAAATTGTTTGGCCTAGTGGGGGATTTGGGAGCAGCGGGGTAGCCGGAATACTATGGGCTTTGGGTTTCTTCGGAGTTAAGGTTGCTGTTCTGGGATTCTTCTTTGCCACAGTGGAAAGTCTTTTTGCCAAGAAACGACTTTTTTTACTTCCCAATTATTTGGCAACAGGCACGGCGGTGGCCATTTTAGCCTTAGTATCACTTTGGTTTATAAGGGGGCAGATTTAAATGTCGGGATTTTCTGAGAATCAGCTTAATTTAGTTCTGTTTGTGCTTTTGACGAGCGGACTGACCATTGTCTACAGTAACCGGGTAATAAAAGCCCTGAATTGGTGGACAATACAAACTGTCGCTGTTTCCCTGCTCATTTTAGCTCAAGGGGTTTACCATAAGGAACTAGAGGTTATCATCGTCGGCGTATTGTTGTTAGTCGGTAAGGCTGGGGTTATTCCGATACTTTTACGACGTGTTTTGCGAGAATCTAAGACAGTGTGGGTAGGAGAAATCTTCTTGAAGCGCACTTCTTCGTTAGTGGTAGCTGGAGCCTTAACCCTCCTAGCCTATGAAGTGACCCAACCCTTAATGGCACTACCACAGCCTGGCTTTCGTAACGGTTTAGCTGTTAGCTTAGCCCTAATTTTCTATGGCTTGCTACTTATGATGATCCGCAAAGTAGCGATAGTACAAGTCGTAGGAATTTTGCTCATTGATAATGGAATATTCCTCGCTGGATTTTTCTTGACTCAGGGAATGCCTTTGTTAGTCGAGATGGGAAGTATGTTTGATATCTTAGTGGGAATTGTCATCATAGTGATTTTGTCTAAACAAATGCTGGAGAATTATCATTCGCTGAATGTTGATCATATGAGGTCATTGAAAGGATAATTATACAATGTTTATTGGAGTGGCTATAATCGCGGCATTGGGAATGCTCGTGTCGGCAAAGGATACCTACTTAAGACTAGTGAATAGCGTGGCCCTTGTCTTGTTAACGCTGAGTGGAGGATGGACCATAAGACAAACGTTAGGCCAAGGCTCCTACGGATACAGATTTGGCATTTTTTATTGGGATGCACTGAGTGCTTTGCTGCTTAGCGTCATTATCATGATTGCTGTTTATGTTATTATATTTTCCTTCGGATATATGGAAGAAGAAGTTCGTGAGGAAAATTGTCCCAGAGCGAGGTTGAAGTGGTACTATTTCTGGATATGGATTTTTGTCGCAACCATGCTTCTGGTTGTAAGCACACCTAACCTAGGGATCATCTGGGTAGGCATTGAGGGGACAACTTTAGCCACGACTCTCTTGGTGGGTTTCTATCGAAACAAGCAGGCGGTCGAGGCGGCTTGGAAATATGTAATTTTATGCGTGGTTGGTATCAGTTTTGCCTTACTGGGAACAATGCTGCTTTTTGCGTCTGCTGCGCCACTCTTGGGTCAGAGTTTAAGTGCATTGGATTGGCGAATGCTCCCAAAAGTTGCGAGTCAGTTAGACCCGACTTTATTTCGCCTTGGCGTCTTGTTTGCGGTCGTTGGCTATGGGGCAAAGGTGGGCTTTGCTCCTATGCATGCGTGGCTTCCTGATGCCCATAGTCAGGCCCCCTCACCGGTCAGTGCTTTGTTATCCGCAGTTTTACTCAACTGTGCTCTCTATGCTATTTTGCGGTGGTACAGTTTAGCTCGTCTAACCACTTTAGGTCCAGATTTCGTAGGGACGATACTAATGTGTTTTGGTTTCTTATCCTTGGCCTTGATGGTTGGATTTATCTTAATGCAAAATGATATCAAACGATTATTGGCTTATTCCAGTGTTGAACACATGGGAATTTTAGCGCTAGGTTTTGGTTTGGGAACTCGGGAAGCTGTTTGGGGAGCAGCCTTGCATCTCTTGCTTCATGGTCTAACCAAGGCAAATTTGTTCGTTATTATTGGCAGGTTGGTACAAAAGACGGGAACAAGGGAAATTTCTGAGATTCGTGGCATCTTTCAAATTTGGCCTTATACCGGATTAATGATGGTTCTTGGCTTGATGAGTATTACGGCAACGCCCCCCTTTGGAACGTTTCGCTCAGAGTTATACATCTTAGCGGGTCTGTATAAAACGGGGCATCCACTCCTGGGCTTTTTGGCAATTCTATTTCTAACTGTGATCTTTGCGGGATTTCTCTATCATTTCCTCCAAATGCTTTATGGGAAGCCAACTGGTCAGCGACAGCCTGTCGAGAGGGCAAGCTCGCTGATCCTGGCAAGCCCTCTTTTGGCAGTCCTTTTCTTAGGTTTGTTCATTCCCCAAAGCCTGAACCAGGCCCTGAATCAGGTTGTTAACGTCATTTTAGGAGGAGTATAGGATGCTAGGCTTACAGGAGTATTTACAGAGTTATCATAGTTATCCATCGATTGAACTCGTAGAGTGGGGGAAACAAGAGGGCTTAGTCGACGTGCCCCCAGGTGATCTTCCAGAAATATTGAGCTATTGTTTAGCGATAAGGCCGCGTCCAATTTGGTTAACGCATGTGGTCAATGATGAGCGCCAGTTGGGAAATGGATTTTGTGTCTACTTAGTGCTTCATTTTCCAGGACAGGATTTTTCGCTCACTCTCGTCTCTCGAGGAATTATAGATAAATTCCCAACGCTCACCACAATCTTTCCGGCCCTAAATTGGTCAGAGAGAGAAGCCCAAGATCTCTTCGGACTACAGGCAGTCGGACATCCTGACCCGCGCTCACTGGTCTTGCATCCGGGCTGGCCGGAAGGATTCCATCCCTTACGTAAGGACTTTGTAGGGGAGGGAGAACGCAAGGAGTTCAAACGGGCTCCTTTAGTTTTTCCAGAAATGTATGGCGATGGGATGTTTCAGGTTTCAGTGGGACCAATTCATGCCGGAATCATTGAACCTGGGCATTTTCGCTTTTATACCTTGGGAGAAACTGTTCTTCATTTAGAGGCCCAACTCTTCTTTACACATAAAGGCATTGAGAGGCTCCTGGAAGGAAAAAGCATTGAAGAAGGTTTGCGCATCATAGAACGGGTTTGTGGAGTATGCACAGTAAGTCACTCTCTGGCTTATTGCGAGGCTGTTGAAAAACTCACCACTCTGGAAGTTCCCCGTCAGGTTTTATTATGGAGAACGATCCTCGCTGAATTAGAACGAGTGTACAATCATGTTGGAGATATTGGCAATATGTGTGCGGGAGTTGGTTTTGCGTTAGGTAATGTCAATGGTTCGCAATGTAAGGAAAAGCTCCAACGTCTAAATTTAGAATTCTTGGGCCACCGATTTTTGCGGGGCATGGTCGTTCCTGGGGGCGTAAAGCTAATACCTAGGGCACAGGATAGTCAAGTCATTCTGAATCGACTACTTGAACTTGCGGATGATTTTGAAGCATGGATACCCTTGCTGCTGGAACATGATGGCTTTAGACAGAGAGCTGTGACAGCTGGAATATTAAAGGCAGAGGTTGCACTTGATATGGGAGTTACGGGACCGGCTGCACGGGCTTCAGGTATATCCAATGATTGGCGAGAAATCCATGCCCATCTTCTTTATCCCGAACTAAAGGTAAAATCAATCGTTGAACAAGATGGAGATTCTTGGTCTAGGTTAGTAGTGAGGGTTAGGGAAACTAGAGAGAGCTTTCGATTCCTTACTACTTTGCTGCGCGAAGCGATGAAGGGACCAGAGCTCGATTCCGATAGGACAACCTCCATTACTCACGATAAACTTAAATCGATGTCTCCAGCTTGGGGGTGTGTAGAGTCTCCTAAAGGAACGGATGTTATTTGGCTTATGCTGGATGAGGAGGGTAAAATCTACCGTTGCCGGATTCGCTCTGCCAGCTATGCCAACTGGCCTGCCGTACCTCTTACTGTACCGGGCAATATTGTCCCCGATTTTCCATTAATCAATAAGAGCTTCGAATTGTGTTATAGTTGTTGTGATCGCTAGCCGAAAGGGGAGATTGTATGTTGAATTTGCTGCTTCGAAAGTTAAAAATAGGATGTCTCACTGAAAAGCTCGGAAATTCGCAAGTGTCGCAAATATCGTCCGATTTACCAGCGAGTTTCAGGCAGTCTCTTCAGGTTCGGCATCTCGATTGTGGTTCCTGTAATGCCTGTGATTGGGAAATGACGGCCTTAAGTAATGCTCTTTACGATCATCAGCATTTTGGAATTGATTTTGTGGCCACACCACGACATGCGGATCTTTTGATGTGCACTGGAATAGGTTCCACCCAGTTGTTGAGCGCTGCCCAAGAAACCTATGAAGCGATGGCTAACCCCAAATGGGTCATGGCGGTAGGAGACTGTGCCATCAATGGTGGAGTCTTTAAGGGGGCGTATGCCAGTGCAGGCGGCATCGATAGAGTCTTACCTGTGAATTTTAAGGTCTCGGGCTGCCCACCTTCACCAGATGATTTAATCAAGGCTTTGCTGGGGGTTATGGGGAAGTGATCAGATATATTTCCTCTGGTTTGGTTTGGCGATTATGATTCATATAGGATGTAAAAAAGAGCCTTTTGGGCTCTTTTTTTACCTATACAGACTCCCATGCCGCTTAAGCGGCACCACTGATAAATGAAGAGGGTTATTTTCAGTGCAGACTCCTATGCCACTAACGCAGCACCATCAGAGAATGAAGGGTATTTTCGGGGTAGGAAAGTATAAGTTTGCAGGTAGCCATTACCTGTTAGCGGTTAATAATACTGAAGAAACCACGCAATGGGAAATACAAAGCTTATAGCTTAATATCCAGGTCTTTTATCTTACGGTAGAGCGTATTTCGTCCAATACCCAGAAGTTTAGCGGCGGGCGCAATTTTTCCTTTAGTTTGAGTGAGAGCATAGAGTATTGTATGTTTATTCTGCTGGTTCAATAAGGGTTCGAGTTTTGCGACGGCCTGATGAAATTCATCGGGTAAGTCTGCTACGGTTAAAACGGTGCCTTCTGAAAAGGCCACCATACTCTCAATACAGTTTTCCAGTTCCCGGACATTGCCCGGCCAGGGATTGGAACATAATTGGGTATAAACTTCCTCTTGTATTCCTAAGATAGGTCTGCCTAAAGACTCACAAGCTTTGCGGATGAAATAGGGAACTAAATCTCGTATGTCTTCTGGGCGTTCGCGCAGTGGTGGCAATTCCAAGGTGATAACTTTCAGACGGTATAATAAATCTAAGCGGAAGCGTTCAGCGGCAACAAGGTCAGAGAGGTTTTTGTGTGATGCAGCAATGACTCGAACGTCTATTTTCAAAGCCTTTGTATCGCCGATACGGGAAATTTCCTTTTCTTGAAGCACTCGCAGGAGGGCAACTTGGACGTTTAAGGGCATATCTCCAATTTCATCAAGGAAAATGGTTCCTTTATTCGCTAATTCGAATTTTCCAGGTTTTCCGCCACGGCGTGCTCCGGTAAAGGCGCCGTCTACGTAGCCGAATAACTCACTCTCAACCAATGAAGCAGGGAGCGAAGCACAGTTCAAAGCGACAAAAGGGCCTTCGTGTCGGGGACTGAGTTGATGGATTGTTTGGGCAATTATTTCTTTTCCGGTCCCGCTTTCCCCGTGGATGAGTACGGACGAGTGGGTTGCTGCAACTTTCGAAGCTCGTTCCAGAATTCGCTTTGTGGCTGGGCTATGCCCGATCCATAATGTATTAGCTGTGGGGATATCGTTCGTGGCTTGAAGAGTACCAATGGCACCTAGCGATTGGCCAGTATTATCTACGACTCGCGATAAGTTCGAGGAAATTCCTTCGCCTGAGCGTTCTTTTAGATGGAGATCTAAAGAATTTGCATTTAACTTCCAACCTTTAGGAGAACTGAAGATGTCTCCTGCTAGTTGACCGATGATGCTTTCTTGACTACGTCCAAGTAGTGCGGCACCGAGTGGATTAATGCCGGTAATAATGCCGTCATGATTGATAGCGAGAAAGCCTTGTTGCAGTAGTGAGGTAGCTAACTTGAAGCCTTCTTGATAAAATTTCAACTGACCCTCCAACTCAAATAGTTGCAAGTTTCTCTCGATCATACTTGCCCCCATGATGGCAACTGTTAAGATTTTTTGAGTTGGAATACTAGCATCCCCGCTGATATCCAAAACACCAATTGGGGAACCCTGGCTGTTTTGAATAGGAGCAGCCCAACAAGCCAGAAAGTGGTTTTGTTGAGCAAAGTGCTCACAACCGAATACGGCGAGGGGGGTATTGTTTCTAAGAACTGTTCCTATAGCGTTGGTTCCTCGAACTTTTTCACTCCACCCTGCACCTGGGCTTAAATCAACTAATTGGGCTTTGCTCATAAATGGTGAATCACCAATTGTTTCAATTATGAAGCCATCTTTGTCACCCAACAAAATATTATAATTGGCATTTCCAAGCAAGTTGAAAATGTAAGGCAAAACAGGAGCTGTTGCTCTGATCAGAGGTTCTTGAGCGGCTCTGCGCTCGTTAAAAAGCGGAGTAGACAGAATCTCCTGGTTAGTAAGTGTTGGGTTCACGCGGTACTCTATGCTTCTCTGCCAAGAACGGTAAATGGTAGGAGTTACATCAGATTCAACGCTCTCGCCATTAATAAAACGCTCCCAATGTTTATTCATAATGCGTTTGGCGAGGAAACCACTACGCCTTCAGGCTAGTGGAGGAATCGCCAACCTCCTTTACGCTTACTATACTCTCACTAGATAAAGTTTCTTTAC
>DATMYU010000192.1:0-5991 GCA_035560775.1 Desulfosporosinus sp. | reverse complement strand
TATCCAGAGAGAAGGTGTACTTCTATATGAGCGATCCAAACAAAAAAGTCAATAACTTTAAGAAGGCACTTGCCAGGCTAAGGGATCGCCAAATACGATGAAGCCGATGACCTGTTAAGAGATGGGGTAATACAGCGTTTTGAGTTTACCTTTGAGCTTGCGTGGAAAACCTTGGCGCCAGCCAAGTTTTCTTTACATTATTTATCACGCCGAGTATAATATATCTTAATCAAATATTCGTCATAAACCCGAAGAATGTGAGGAATAGCGTTATGAACCGTTCAGAGAGAAAGGCCATGGATGGGAGGCCTTTTCGGTAAGGCGCTAAGGTCGCACAAGAGGGGCAGAGGGGAATGAAGTACTCTCTGACGGGTAAGCCCGTTAGCGTAAGATAAGTGCTGAGAAATGTAGTAGTTCTCAGAATAAAGGTGGTACCACGGAAGCTTTTCGTCCTTTACCAGGATGAAAGGCTTTTTTTGTGTGGCTTGGGTCGAAGAGAGGTGCGATTGCCTTTTGGGGGGAGGAAGTGTCTTGGCAAATCGCACCTCTGCTTCGGTGCTGCGCCGGGGGGCTGGGTAACGAAACGAGGATGCTTGGGAATTCATGCACGCACTTGCACGTGCTTAATTATAGAAAGGAGTTCAGATATATGTCAGACAATATTGATACAACAGAAAAATTGGAAATGGCAAAAACGTATGATTCTAGTCTAGTGGAGGGTAAATGGTATTCCTATTGGGAGAAAAAAGGCTTTTTTCATACTGAGGTGAACAAGGAGAAACAAGCGTTCAGTATTGTAATGCCTCCACCGAATGTTACGGGGGCACTTCATCTTGGGCATGCTATGGACGGTGCGATTCAAGATATTTTGACGCGTTTTAAGCGGATGCAGGGCTACAACACGCTCTGGCTTCCAGGGACAGATCATGCAGGAATTGCAACTCAGGCTAAGGTGGAAGAGCAGTTAGTCAAGGAAGGAACGAGTCGCAAGGAATTGGGGCGTGAGAAGTTTATAGAACGGGTTTGGGAATGGAAGGCACAGTATGGTGGCCGGATTACCCAGCAGTTACGCAGATTGGGCGCTTCGTGTGATTGGGAGCGTGAGCGTTTCACCATGGATGAAGGGTGTTCGAAATCGGTCCGCGAAGCGTTCGTCGATCTTTATCATAAAGGGTTGATTTATCGAGGAAATTATATTATCAATTGGTGTCCTAAATGTCATACCACCATTTCAGATATTGAAGTCGAACACGTCGATCGTGAAGGGAATTTGTATCATCTGCGTTACCCGGTAAAAGATAGTAAGGAGAGTCTGATTGTAGCCACCACCCGACCAGAAACCATGCTCGGGGATACGGCTGTGGCGGTGCATCCTGACGATGAGCGCTACGCGCATTTAATCGGAAAAACATTGATCCTTCCCCTCATGGATCGGGAAATTCCTATTATCGCGGATGACTATGTCGATCGGGAGTTTGGGACCGGTGCGGTGAAGATCACCCCAGCGCATGACCCGAATGACTTTGAGATTGGGCTTCGCCATCATTTGCCACAGATCGTCGTCTTAGACAAAGAGGCCAAGATGAATGAAAATGCCGGTAAGTATCAAGGCCTGGATCGGTTCGAGGCTCGTAAAGCGGTAGTCGACGATTTAAAAGCTGCAGGCGTTCTTGTTAAAATAGACCCTCATGCCCATGCGGTCGGGGAGTGCTATCGTTGCGCCAGCGTTATTGAACCAATGGTTAGTAAACAATGGTTTGTGAAAATGGAGCCTCTAGCCAAGCCCGCCATTGAGGTCGTCAAGGATGGGCGTTTGCAATTTGTTCCGGATCGATTTGATAAGATTTATTTAGGTTGGATGGAAAACATTCGGGACTGGTGTATTTCTCGGCAACTTTGGTGGGGACACCGCATCCCAGTCTGGTATTGCGAAGAGTGCGGTGCGGAGATATGCTCCAAGGAGGATCCGTTAACCTGCCCTACTTGCCACACTAGTCACCTGATGCAAGATCCTGACGTCTTAGATACGTGGTTTTCTTCAGGGCTTTGGCCTTTTTCGACCCTCGGTTGGCCGGAAAAGACACCTGAACTGAAACAATTCTATCCGACATCCGTGTTGGTGACCGGGCGGGATATCATTTTCTTCTGGGTGGCGCGCATGATTTTCCTGGGGATGGAGTTCATGAACGAAGTACCATTTCCTAAAGTCATGATTCATGGACTAGTGCTGGATGCTCAAGGTCGAAAGATGAGTAAATCCCTAGGCAACGGCATTGACCCGATTGAAGTGATTGAACAGTACGGGGCAGATACATTACGCTTTATGTTGATTACAGGCAACACTCCAGGTAATGACCTCCGCTTCCATCCGGAACGGCTCGAGGCAACCCGGAATTTCTCGAACAAGATTTGGAATGCCTCCCGCTATGTGCTCATGAATTTAGAAGACTACGAGGAAGGGCCTCGTGGGGAACTCGAGTTGGCTGACCGCTGGATTCTTTCTCGCTATGCAAGCACAGTCGAAAAGGTCACGGAAACTATGGAAAATTACGATCTTGGAGAAGCCGGGCGATTGCTGTTCGAGTTTATCTGGAATGAATTCTGTGATTGGTATATTGAACTCACTAAGCCACGTCTTTACGATAAGGAAGCATTATTAGCTCGGCATACTGCACAATCCGTGCTGTTCGAAGCCCTTGAAGGAACCTTGCGACTATTGCACCCGTATATGCCGTTTCTGACGGAAGAAATATGGCAGAATCTCCCCATGCAGGGCGAGAGTATTATGATGCAGACTTGGCCTGAAGTACCTGCCTATCAAGACGCGGTGGCAGAGAGTAATATGACCCTACTCATGGAGGCCATCAAAGCAATCCGCAATATTCGGGCAGAGATGAAGGTATCCCCTGGGCAGAAGGTGGAAATCATGATGCTTGTCCCGGATAAGGTCCAACACGCGGTCCTTGAGAATGGGAAGGCTGATATTCTGAAATTGGCGGGAGGAGCAAGCGTTGAGTTGTTTGAAGAGATGGTCGAAAAACCTGCTCAAGCAGCCAGTGCGGTGCTTGAGGGCATAGAAATTTATCTCCCCTTAAAAGGTCTGATGGATCTGGATAAGGAAATTGCCCGTTTGGAAAAGGAGATTTCTGTCGCCAGCCTTGATCAAGAAAAGTTGGAACAAAAACTGAACAACTCAGGGTTTACCAACAAAGCACCCGCGGACGTCGTGGCGAAAGAACGGGAAAAACTTGAAGGGATCAAAGCTCGCAAGGTAGCCTTAGCGGAGCGTCTGAGGGAGCTCAAGGAAAACGTTTAAAGTGATGCGCGAAGTTCAAGGCATGAGGATCGAAGGAGAGCATGGAGATCCGGACGGTCATGGGATGACTAGGTGTCGTGATGGCGGGAACCGACCACTTATTTAAAGTAGAATATTTAAGCGGTTGGTAATTTCGTAGAGAAAACGGGAGTAGGGGGGAAAGCGGCAATGACTGGAAAAGATCTTGAAAAGGACTATCAAGAAAGCTTACAGTATCTTGTTAACCTGACAACGTTTGGCTTTAATTTTGGGTTAGGGCGCATTCAGGAACTTCTAAAACGGTTAGAAAACCCGGAAAGAGGCTTGCGCGTTGTGCATGTGGGTGGTACAAATGGCAAGGGTTCGACTGTGGCCATGATTGCTCGTATTTTGCGGGAAGCAGGGTATAAGGTGGGTGTCTTTACCTCGCCTCATCTGCATGATTATCGAGAACGTATGACGATCAATGGCCAGATGATACCCAAGGAAACAATCATTCAGGAGATCACACGCGTGCGACCGCATTTGGAGGAGATGGTTGCTGGAGGGTACGAGCATCCGACCGAGTTTGAGGTAAGTACCGCGCTGGCCTTACTCTATTTCGCCGATGCATTCGTCGATTTTGCCCTGATCGAAGTCGGCTTAGGTGGAGCCATTGATTCAACCAATGTCGTTACCCCTCTAATCTCGGTCATTACAAATGTTGGGATGGATCATATGGATTATTTGGGGCCCGATGTGGTTTCGATTGCTAAGGTTAAAGCGGGAATCATTAAACCAAATTCGATTGTAGTGACGGCTTCTGAAAATCCTGACGTCATTCGCATATTGCGTGAACAAGCGAGCGCTATGGGCGTTCCACTTTGGTTGGTGGGGGAAGATGTTCGCTTCGAAAGTAAGTGGAGCGGAGAGTTGGAACAGGAATTTGATCTTGTAGGGTTACATGCCAACTACTCTAAGTTGCGCCTTCGTCTGATGGGGTATCACCAAGTTATCAATGCGGCTACTGCAGTGACGGTCTGTGAATTGCTCCGAGACGAATACGGAGCAACTAT
The DNA here is from genome assembly GCA_035560775.1 of Desulfosporosinus sp. Classification (GTDB taxonomy): domain Bacteria; phylum Bacillota; class Desulfitobacteriia; order Desulfitobacteriales; family Desulfitobacteriaceae; genus Desulfosporosinus. The sequence continues at coordinate 1,641 of DATMYU010000192.1, read as the reverse complement.
CCCGCGAGAGGCCATTTATGCCGGATTGCGCGATGTAGAATGGCTCGGACGGCTGGAATTGCTTTCTCTGAAGCCTAAAATCCTTCTGGATGCGGCCCATAATGTGGATGGAGCTCAGGCCTTGGCGAAGGCGCTACCCCTTTATGCCCGGGATCACCTCATACTTGTCTTGGGGATGCTAGCCGACAAGGAACGAGAAAAAGTGGTTACCATGCTGGTGCCTTTGGCGGACGAAATCATCATCACTTGCCCGAATTCCCCTCGCGCTGGTGATTGGAAGGCTCTGGGGAGTTTGGCGGAACAATATGTCCGACCCGTAACATGCATCGAAAGCCCTGAGGAAGCAGTCAAATACGCGCTCAAGCGTCTCGGAGAAAATGACATGCTGTGTGTGACCGGTTCAATCTATATGTTGGCAGATGCGCGGCAAGCTTTAATCAATGAGTTAAAGAGTTAACTTTCTCCCCTTCTTTAAAAAGTTAACACATACTTAACACAACCCCACCAAAATTTGATACAATACTCTGTGGAATGGAGTCAAATAAACACGAAAAGAGTAATGCAGAAGGCATCTGGAAAGAAAATTTTAGGTTGGGGGTATTTTGTATGTTCGGCTTGTCACCAAAAGAAGATAAATTTTATAGACTTTTCGGCCAGAGTACTGAAATCATTGCTAAATCACTCAGAAGACTTGAAGGGATTATGCAGCAAGACTCAGTTTCTAGCGAAGACGCTGCTCAAATGCATCGGTTCGAACAAGAAGCAGATACTATCACTGCTCAGATATTGGAAAGGCTGAATTCCACGTTTATTACCCCGTTGGATCGTGAAGATATATATAAGTTGGCCCAAGTCCTAGATGATATAGTCGATTATGCCGAAGGTACTGTGGAACGTATGCTTCTATACCGCACGTGCAAACCCTCGCTTGGAACTCAAGAGCTTGTCCATTTGGTGGGATTGGCAGCAGAGCAAATTCAGTCTGCCTTCTGTTGCCTAGGAAACATGCATGCGAAAAAATCCCAGATTTTGGCTGCAGCCGAAGAAATCTATCACTTAGAAAGTGCTGGCGACAAGGTCTATCGTCAGGAAGTCGCCCGTTTATTCGAACATGAGAAAGATCCGATCGAGGTCATTAAATGGAAAGAGATCTTGGAACATATTGAGGCGATGTTAGATCATTGTGAATCCATTGCAGATCTGCTCAAAAGCGTGGTCCTGAAATATGACTAATATAGGCGTGATGCTAGTCGTTGTAGTGTTTTTAGCTTTAGCCTTCGACTACATCAATGGGTTTCATGATACGGCAAACGCCATTGCCACGAGTGTTTCGACGCGGGCCCTAACACCAAAGCGGGCTGTGGTTCTGGCTGCCGCACTTAATCTTTTCGGAGCTCTCTATAGCACCGGAGTTGCCCAGACCATTGCCAAAGATATTATTTCACCAAAATTTGCGACACAAGAGGTTGTAATTGCCGCTTTGCTCAGCGCAATTGCTTGGAACCTCACTACCTGGTACATAGGGATTCCGAGTAGTTCTTCGCACGCCATTATTGGTGGGATGGCTGGAGCGGCCGTTGCCAGAGCGGGATTTTCCGTGTTACATTGGCAGGGCTTAGGCAAAATTCTTGCTGCGTTAAT
>DATMYU010000191.1:0-2445 GCA_035560775.1 Desulfosporosinus sp. | reverse complement strand
AAATAATATAGTTAAGTAAGGGTACCGTAACCCATTCATTAATATGACAGTCCGATGTAACATTTCCCGTGGGATCAACCATGAAGTCCTTTCCGAGACACTTAATTGTCAACTTATCGCCTGAGAGCGTAGCACCCAATCGTTCCAGTGATGTAGCAAAATCGATTGTAAGAATTTCTTGTTTCAATGGTTTGAGTACTTGCTTTAGTAGATCTTCAGGAGTCGATTGTTTGATGATTTTTCCATTAAGTTCCTCAATTAGACTGCTTTCCATATGAGGGCATTGATCGAGACGTTTTTCTCCCTTTATTACCGCAGCGGCAAACGCCAGGCATGTCGCCACTCCGCATTGTTTACAATTTGATTTCGGGAGTAACTTGTAAATTTCCAAAGGATTATCTAGTTGTGACATATAGCCTTACCCCTTCCAGAAGATATATAGCTTCATTAGTGATTGTCAGAGTATTTCGACCTCATACTTAATTCCGCTTTAATCAAGATTCTCTATTAAATTACTTTTTCCTTCATGCTACTCCCTTTTTTCCAGGAGTAAATATAAGTGCAGATGAAAAGCACAAAAGCCCCAGCATTCCTGGAGCTTCTATGAATTTTCTTTAAATAGCATTGATAACAGACCTACCTCTATTACTTAGGCATAACAGTTTGAAGCAACGGTAATCCATAATAAACAATTGCAATAATAACGGCTACAGTAATGGCCAATTTAAATAAATTCTTAAAAATAAATCCCACAACAAGGATCCCTAAAACGATCATCAGTATTTGTTGTAACCCTAGTCCAGCGATAAAAGTCTCCATCATTTTTTCTCCCTCTTCATTTGAAATTTGATTATGAGATAAGTCCAACTCAAGAGTTATTATATTACTTTTTAGAGCTTACGTCACATGTGCACAGTCTATCCCAATTCGTTTCCAAGCTGTAGTAACCTCATGGGGGTTCCGACGTCTAACCTCCCCAATTCAACGCTACCGAGAATTCGAGCATTTTCATGAGATGCCATTCGATAGACTTCCAACTTCGGGATTCCTGCTTGAACGATCCAGTCCATCTCATCATACAGTCCCTCTGCATGAGGCACTTGATAAGCTCCGGCATCTGTGCCAATACCTAAGCGAACGTTCAAGTGATAAGCCTCGTGAATTTTAGCAAGATGTGCCTCCAGAATCCGTTTCAACGTATCGATTTCATGAGCAGAGTAACGATCCGTTGGATATTTCAAGAGATTTCCGATCGGTGCAACCGTTGGGACCCAAGCAATCCCTTTTTCTGTCATCTGCTCGAGTTGTCCGGTTGTCATATAATATCCGTGTTCAATCGAATCAACCCCAGCCGCGATGGCCACCGAAATCCCCTCTTCTCCACTGGTATGCGCCATCACCAGTATTCCACGTTCGTGAGCCGCCCCGACGAGCTCCGCTAGTTCCTCAACCGACCACTGAGTTGGACCTACCACCTGAAAATCATCAAAACGTATCAATCCTGTCACGACGACTTTGAGTTGGTCTAGGCCTTGGTCAAAAAAGTCCCTCTCCTTTTCCCGCCACTCTAAAATATCCTTAAAGCCACGACCCAGAAAACGACCATACATTCCCGCTCGATTCACGGCCTCATGCACGGATATGACCTGAGGTCCTGACCAAATTCCGTCACTGACTTTGATTTTCGCCCTCCAAGCAAAGCCCGGTAAGTCACCGCCATCTCTAATCGCCACAATTCCCATCTCCAAATATCGACGTAAAAATCCTTGGATGTTGTCATTGATTAGGGAAGGCTTCGCCCAATTTTCCAAACACTGATAAAAATCAAGGCTGTCTAACGCTAAATGCACATGGGCATCTATCCATCCTGGCAAAAGGAAATAGGAATCCCAACGCTGTGATTCTTTAGGGTAGTTTTCTAAATCTCCTAGAGGTTGCAAGGCGCTGACCTTACCCTCCTTCCATTTCAGAAGCACAGGCTGAGAGCACAAACCCAGTTCAGGGCTCCAATACCCTGCGATGACCGCTTCTCCTTCACGAGAAATCTCTAAGATTTTTTGTTCAGCACTGCACGAAATATACATTAATGTCTCCCCTCCATGTTGGATATCCATGATTCTCTGAATAAAGGTCCTCCTATAAAGAAAACTTGGCTGGCGCCCGATGACACTGTCTTCGCACGTATTAGTCATTCTGTCAGCCGCAGGCGCCGACGGCCGCCTAGTTGCGCTTATACCACCCGAATTAAGCTACCCAAAACTTATACTTTCTGATAGGTACCAAAAAGACACCAAGCAAAATCGCGCTTGGTGTCTCCCAATCTTAATATTCTTCTCTTACACCAAATTCAGCGGATTCTACCCATTCTTCTGGGCGGCTAAGGAGTGAGACTAACTGTTCAATTATTGTGTAATGATCTTCTTCTTGTTTTATCAAGTATTCAAA
>DATMYU010000190.1:0-5201 GCA_035560775.1 Desulfosporosinus sp. | reverse complement strand
CAAGGGGACGGTGAAGTACTTGGGTATAAATAGCCCCAATATACTCCCCCAAAACACCCAGAAAGAAAAGTTGCACTGCGCCAAAGAAAAATAACCCTACGACAACTGGAGCAGACCCGACCGTAAAATTCTGCCAGTTGAACAATTTATAGATAAAGTAGAAAAGGCCCACCAGCGCACTCAATACAGCCACAACAAAGCCGAACATCGTAGCCAGTCTTAACGGCACTTTGGAATAATTTGTCATGCCCAGCATGGCCATATCGAAAAGGGTATAGAAATTGTTCTTGGTAATGCCGTGTTTTCGAGTAGGTTGAATAAATTCGATCTTGGCTGCTGGAAAGCCGATCTCTGCGATCATGCCGCGAAAGTAGGGATAAGGGTCATCCATTTCTCGCAGGATATCAATCACTTGTTGATCGTAGAGACCATAACCTGTGAAATTCTCGATCAATTTCGTGTCTGAGAGCCGCTGCAAGGTTTTGTAGTACAACTTTCGCAAGGCGAACATAAGGGGCGATTCTTCGCTCTTCGTCTTCACCCCCATCACCACTTTAAAACCCTCTTCCCATCTCTTTGTAAAATCGTAAATCAGTTCGGGGGGATCTTGAAGATCTGATGCCAGACAAATCACCGCGTCACCTTTTGCCTGTAACAAAGCGTAGTAGGGTGAGCGAATATGACCAAAATTGCGTGCATTCACAATGACACGGATGGTCTTATCCTCTTGTGCCAGGCGGCGCAAAATAGCCACCGTTTTATCAGTGGAGGCATTGTCAATGTAGATGTGCTCGAACTCGTATTGCGGCATTTTCTCCATTGCAGCCACAATACGGGCATGCAGTTCTTCTACATTTCCTTCCTCGTTGTAACAAGGCGTTACGATGCTGATCAGTTTAATAGGGCACCTCAAAATATCGGAAAAGCAAAACTACAATCCGCGGTTTTCGATTATTATGCGTAATTCACTGTCATATGCATAAGGGCTATCGATCATATCAACGTTAATGGGTTCATCTTTCTTTACTGAGTGGAGAAGCACTTCACCACGCATCAATTCCCGACAGGAAATTTGGCCCTTTTGTAGTGGGATAGCCAGGTAAACATCCTCGTCATGAATCGCATGACCTTCGGGTAAATCTTTTTTGGCGTACACGCCCCGCACCAACGAATCAAGGTATTCGATTTCCTTTTTGGGGATGACCCGCCGCGTTTCAGAGGAAGATCCACACATTTCTTTTGCTTTCTTAAAAGCTTTAAACCATTGATCAACTTGAGCGGGAAGAGAGCAATAAGGTGAGACTTTTACACCATCAGAATCAATATCAATATGGCGTTCAAAAGTACGTGCTCCCTTTGCGTATGCGACCATGATCGAAGAAGTCCAATCATGATATTCATGGGTGGAAAAACCAATCACATGATTCGGATATCTGTTCTTTAAGAAATCGATCTGATTCATTTCAAGCTCTGAATCTTCCGAGGGATAAATCGCCACACAATGGTTTATCGCTAATGGGATATTTCTGTTTTCGAAAAAGAGAACCAAATCATCCAGGTCTTTCATAGAAGAGCCGCCTGTAGAAACAATGACTGGTTTTCTTGTTGAAGCGATCTTCTCTATAAGGAACCAATCGTTCACGTCAGAACTGGCAATCTTAATGATCTGAATTCCTAAATTGACACATTGATCCACTGAAGCTTCATCAAAAGGTGTGGCCATTGGAATGCAGCCATTTTTTCGAACTGCATTGATCATCGAAACAAAGTCCTCTTCTGACATCTGAGTGGCAATCGTTTTTTTTATGTACCTGACATCCGAACGGTCCCGGAAATCTTTGTGCACAAATGTATCTACATTACGGAATTGCAATTTTATGGCTGCGCGGACATTATTAAATCGAACAAGGCGTCCATAATCCGTGATAATTTTTAAGCCACGTTCTACATTCCCTAAGTGGTTATTCGCCATTTCTAAAACAAATAGATCTTCAAAAATATCACGATTCATAATCAATCCTCAATTATCTTCTGCAATTCACCTAAATGTTCGATTTTGTAAGAATTCTCAAAATTAGCGTGGTCCGATAGATCCCCATACCCATAAGATGCATATGCAAATATTATGCCACAATCACGTGCTGCGTGGCAATCAGTTATTGCATCCCCTACCATCAGAGTTTGTGATTTATTGAGACTAAACCTATCGACGATCAAATACAGCATTTGACTTTTGGATATCAATTTCTCATCGTGAATGTCAGGACATAACACAGCCTCAAACATGTTACGAATGCCGAAATGAGCAAGTAAAGTGACTGTAATCGCACTCGGTTTGTTTGTGGCAATAAACAAGAGGACACCTTTCCGCTTTAGTAGAGTCAACTGCTCGTAGACCTGGGGATAGAGCTGGCTTTTTTTCCAGCCGATGCGATTGTAATGCTCTCGAAAACTGACAAGTATGCCAGCAGCCTGCTCTTCAGTAATTTCAGGAATCAGTTTTAGCAAAATCTTCAAAATTGGCTCTCCCATCAAGGGAGATAATTCAGAAATGCTAATTCGCATATTAAGATTCGAAATGGATAAAGCATGGTTTAGTGAAAAACATATTCCATCGATCGAATCGACTAGAGTACCATCGAGATCAAAAATAATGTTAGGAAATCTCATTCCTGCTCATCTTTGTCATCAATCATGTTATCCAACAACTCCTGGCGGGATAAAAATGGATACATATCTTCAATTGATGGTGAAATAATTTTGCCATCTGGCAATTGCTTAGAGCTGAGTCGTGGCTCAAATCCTTGATCGGGATCAACAATTACCTCACAGATTATTGGTCCTGACTCAGCAAGTACATGCTCAAGATCACGTGTAAAATCTTTCTCGTCAATACGATAGGTCTTGATGCCATAAGCCGCTGCAATTTTAGTTATTTCAGGAAAACTCACTCCACTGATTGGGCTTTCGCCTGTCAAATGGGAAAAGAAATTTTTTTGTGATGAACGGATCGATAAATAGCCGTTATTGTTAATAACGAAACACTTTACATTCAAGTCATATCGGCGCAGGGTCTCCAGTTCCTGAATGTTCATTTGAATGCTGCCATCACCCGCCAGACAAATAACGCGCCTGTTTTGATCTGCAATTGCAGCACCTATTGCCGCAGGCAGATCGTATCCCATAGACGCACAACCAGAATTAGAAAACAAACGTTGACCCTTTTTTAGTTTTGCAACCTGAAAGGGAATGATACAGGCACTGGCATTACCCGTGACAACCACATCAGTTTCTGAAAGATATAGAAACAAAGTATCAATAAAAACGTAAGGATTGATCTTCCCTTTGAATTCTTTCATCCCTTCCGTTAACCCGGGGAATCTTTTCCCACGCTCCTGGCACCATTCAAGCCAAGGATCAAACTTTTCTCTTTTGTACAATGAAGCTTCAAGATTTTGGTCCAAGGCTTCTAAAAATACTTTTGCATCGCATTGAATACCAAGATTCGGTTTGACCGTAGGTTTAGTTAATTCGGCCTCATCCACATCAACCTGAATCAAAAAGGCGTTTTTAGCAAAGGATTGCCAGTTATAACTCACCTGTCGGATGTTTAATCGGCTGCCAATTACCAGAACCAAATCAGCGTTTTGCACCACAAAGTTACCAGCACGAGTACCAATTGTTCCAGGTCGCCCACAGAAAAGCGGATCATCACTGGAGATCAAATCATGAGTCCATGCAGTTGTAACGGGAACATTAAGTTTATGAATCACTTTATCGAAAATTTCTACTGCATTGGCCACCCTTACACCCGTGCCAGCAAGGATCACCGGACGGTTACTCTGCATAATCTTATTCAACACCCAATTTGTCTGGGTTGAAATTTCGCTCAAAGCCTGTGTGTCTTGGGTTGGACCAATATATGGAAGTAGCTGCTCTTCATCTATCAGAAAAGATTGAACATCTATTGGAATATCCAGCCAACAAGGACCAGGCCGGCCATTTTGACAAAGATACAATGCTTTTTCCAATTCAAATCGAATTGTAACTGGATCTGTGACCAATTTTGAATATTTTGTAATCCCCCTTACCATCTGGATAATATCAACCTCTTGGTCACCCAACTGTCTTAAGTTAGGAAGGTCATACGAAGACAATAAAGTTTCCCGTTTCACCTGACCTGAAATGACTAGCATCGGGATAGAATCTGTCCAGGCTCCAAATACTCCATTTAAGGCGTTAATGCCTCCCGGCCCTGAAGTTACATTTACCACAGCAGGTTTACCGGTAATGCGCGCATACCCATCGGCTGCCATCGCACTCGCCTGTTCATGGTGATTAAAAATGCAATGGATACGCGGTTCAGATCCGAAGGCATTATTTAAGAACATAGCCCCGCCGCCTGTCACCATGAAAACATCACAAATATTTTCATCAGCTATTCTTTTTGCAATATAGTCAGCAACCCTAATCATTTCCATTCTTTCCTGATATGGCATACAAAACCGTATCAAAACCGTTAATAGCGTGAGTCCGTTCATAAAAAGAATACCCAAGATGCCAAGAATTTATTACTTCGGGAATTTGCCAGAGGTGCGTTGGGTGGTGATAGACACAAATTGCTAACCCTGGCCAATCCTGTTCAATAATTTTATAGGCACCTTGCAATGCATCAAATTTTGCACCCTCAATGTCCATTTTTATCAAGTTTGCCCTGAAGTTATAGAAAACATCATCAAGCGCGAAAGTTCGTGTCGAGCTATTTCCATCCATTGCCAATTTTTCAACTTTTGCTCCGTCTACAGAAAACTACACCTGACCAGTTCTAGAAAAACCATATGGAAAATAGTATGCTCAGAAAGCTAATCAGTCTAGTTATGTTTTGACAGCCATTTTTTGTAAAGCAAACAATTCGGATCAAAAAACCACTACCTAACCAACTTTAAGCCTATGCTTGTTCACATTCGTAAGAACATCACCATTATAAATACCACAATCAATCAATTTTAAGAGACTTTTCCACTCCGTTTACTCTACTTGGGAGCATTGATCAATAATTGTTGGTTCTGTCACTCCTAAACAATCTCCAAAAACTCTTTATCTGAGAAAAGAAATGATAAAGTCCCACTCAGCACATCTTCCCAAAACAAGAAAGCGATGTTAATCAAATGTTCCTATTTCGGATAATTGCTAGTATCTGT
>DATMYU010000189.1:0-3992 GCA_035560775.1 Desulfosporosinus sp. | reverse complement strand
TAAGATAAGTACTCTTAGATCCAATGACTTGAGTAAAACGTAGTTTAGAAAGGAGGTGATACCAAGATGGAGGTGCGCATAGTCGCCTGCGGTATCTTCCAACTGGAGCTTGAGCAAGTACTAGAGGAAATAAAAGCGGAATGGGCATCTGAGGACGAGTTCATGATTACCTATACAGCCCCGGCTTTACATGTAGACTACGATGAGCTAAAAAATGGCATTACTGAAGCTCTTGATATGGTGAAAGAAGAAAAGATAGTCCTCTTATTCGGTTCAATGTGCCATCCTGAACTCAGCGAGTTTACGGAAAAATATCATGTTGTCCGGCTGCAACCCAAGAATTGTATTGAAATGGTTTTAGGTAAGGAAAAACAGAAGGAGCTAGATGCATCCGCTCGGGTATTTTATCTTACTCCAAGCTGGTTGCGGAATTGGCAGAATATTTTCAGGCAGGGACAGGGCTGGGACGATATAGACGCTAGACAGAATTTTGGTTTCTATGATAAGATCTTGCTTCTAGACACGGGTGTTGGCGAGTTTAATGATGAGGATATCTTAGAGTTCTATGAATATACACAGGTACCGATCGAAATTGAGAGCGTCGAATTAGCCCTTTTCAAAGAACATGTGAGTGAAGCTTTAAAGAAAGCATTAGCCGAAAAAGCCTCTACTGAGATCAGTTGAATTGCGTAATCAACACAAAAATAGTTAAGGAGTGAGTTTGCATGATTATAACTGAAGAGATTAAAGAAGTTATATCAAAGGCTCCGTTTATTCCCATTGCCACTGTTTCGACCAATGGAGAACCCCACCTGATCGTGGTGGGAAAAGTAGCCGAAATCAGAGACGGTGATATCCTAGGGTTTGGTATCTACAAGATGGAGATTACACAGCAGAACATTAAGGATAACGGAAAGATGCAGGTTATAATAGCAACGATGGAAGGCGGGCCCAAAGGCTTCAGGCTTGAAGGCAAAGCCTGCATAGAAGAGAAACTTGTATTGTTTAAGGCAGAGAAAGTAGAAGAGCTGCTGTAGAATTTTCTAAAAATGCACAATAATCTCGCTCATAACGAGCGGGATTATTGTGCATTTACTTAAGTAGTAGAACTGGACTTGTTTTTTTGATACACTCTCTTTAGAGCGACTGTTGATAGGAGGAAAAGGTATGAAACGTTGCCTCATCTGTCTGCAGGAATTAGACCTGTTTCAGGGGTTAGATAAAGTACAGTTCACTAACTTGTGTCAATGTACAAAAAGAATGAGGCTTTCCAAGGGACACTATCTTTTCCATCAAGGAGAGATGACAAGTACCATATACCTGATTAAATCAGGCAAATTGAAACTTGTCCAAAATGCCGAGGATGGACATGAAACGATTCTGGATGTCTGCGGTCCCGGTGAAGTCCTGGGTGAATTATCCTTATATCAGGAACAAAATGCGCATTCAAGTGCCATAGCCATGGAAGAAGTATGCAGCTGCTGTTTCAGCAAAACACAATTTGAGTCATTGATCAAGCAAGATGCTTCTTTTGCCTTGAGGATTATTGGCTACTTAGGGCAAAAACGTTATGAAAATATCTTAAATTCAGGAAAGGACGCCGGAGGAACTGTTAAGGAGAGATTATTGCGACTTTTTTATCGTCTTGCCGAACAATATGGTCAGAAAACGCCAAACTCGACCTTGATCGATCTGAAAATTACCCAGCAAGAATTAGCCGATATGATTGGCTCATCGCGGGTAATGGTCATTCAGGCACTTAACGAGTTGAAAGCGGCCAATATAATCGACCAGGAAAAAAGATATTATATTTTGAAAAATGACCCTTGCCTCAGTGCCCATATATTTGAATAATATCGCTACCTATCAAATATTTTTTCTACTCCCTTGAAGAGTCTTACGCATTCTTCTTTTTCTTGATCTATAGCGGCTTGCTCAAGTTTTGAAGCCCAGTCAAAGATTGAAGTTATTTTTAGAGTCCCAGCTGATCCTTTTAACTGGTGGGCCAATCCTCCTAATTTTTCCAGATCATCCTTCGCGATAGCCTCTTCAACCTCCTGAAATAGATCAGCTAAGTATATAGCGAAGTCTACAAATAATTCTCTTGCATCATCTTGTCTTAATCCTGTGCCTTCTGCAAATACATCAATATAACTAGCTAAATAATCCCAATGTTCTGAACTCGCCTTGCGGTCCTCTAAGTTGTCTTGTATCATTTGGAACAGAGCCTCAAAATCAATCGGCTTTTTGAGATAATCATCCATTCCTGCTTCCATGCACCTCTCTTTATCACCCTCCATAGCATTGGCAGTCATGGCAATAATGGTCGTGTGTTTGCTACTACCTTCTAATTTCCTTATTTTTTTTGTGCTTTGATACCCATCCATCTCAGGCATCTGACAGTCCATAAAAACGATATCATAGTTCTTGCTTAGTACAGCTTGAAAAGCTTCTAGTCCATTGACTGTCACATCACAAGTCAGGTTCTGTGTCTTAAGCATTGCTATAACAATTTTTCGATTCATTTCATTGTCTTCAACCAAAAGTATCTTAGGCTTCTTATTTTTCGGACTTTTTTTAACTCTTTCTTTTGTCATAATAGGTATAGTTTCTTCTTCATTCTTTAAACCAAGAACGACAGCAATACAATTAAGCAAATCATCTCTTCTAATCGGTTTGCTAAGAAATCCCGAGAAGCCCAGTTGCTTTGCCTCTATGGTATCCACGTTTTGAGTTGCCGAGCTAAGCAGTATCAGTTTAACATCTTTGGCAAAAGGAATGGTCTTTAAAGAAGTTGCCAGCTCATAACCGCTCATGCTAGGCATTTGATAGTCTATCAAAGCAATGTTTATTTTTTCTTTAGTACTCTCGCTGAAAATAATTGTAGTAATTGCATTGCCAGCATCGTTGGCTTCGAATACCTTGCAGCCCATCTCGCCAAGATACGAGGCTGCGATTTTTCGATTATTCTTATTATTATCGACGATCAGAATATTCACGCCGTCAAGTTCTTCGAAGGTCAATCTAAGGTCTGAGTCTCTTTTGGCTATCTTCAAACGTATATCAAATTTGAAGATTGAACCTTCTCCTAGTACACTTTCAACCTGAATATTACCTTCCATCAATTTAATCAATTCTTTAGATATCGCAAGTCCAAGGCCCGTTCCGCCAAAATTTCTGGTTGTTGAGGCATCTGCTTGGATAAACGATTTGAAAAGCTTCTGAATATCCTCCTGGCTAATTCCGATACCTGTATCTTGGACACTGAACTTGAGTATACCTATGTCATTTTCTGACTCTATACAATCAACCGTTACAGAAATCTCACCACGATGAGTAAACTTCACTGCGTTACCGATAAAATTGTTCAATATTTGCCTCAGACGATGCGAATCGCCCATAACCTCTTCTGGAACGTTAGCATTTATCATAGTAAGAAGTACAATATTTTTTTCAGCAGCTTTCGGTACCTGGAGTGAGACAGCATCCTCAATGGCCGTTCTAATTTTGAAGCAAGAATTTTCCAACATTAGCTTTCCAGCTTCAATCTTTGAAAAATCCAATATATCATTGATAATGTACAACAATGTTTCTGAAGCGGATTTCGCCTCACGTATATATTCTTTGTGTTCAGTAGACGAGTTCGATATGCGCAACAACTCCAGAAAACCCATTAAACCGTTGATTGGTGTTCTAATCTCATGAGACATATTCGCAAGGAACTGACTCTTCAGGACATTTGCGGCTTCAGCTTGTTCTTTGGCAATCTCTAACTCCGCAGCCCGTTTTTCTATCTCTTCATATTGGCTGGTAAGTTCTATATTGGCAATGATTATTTCTTGTGCTAGTTTTTCTTTCTCTTCGTATTGATAAGCAAGCTCTTTTTGTAAGTCAAGTTCTATATTGGCAATGATTAACTCCGCTTCTCGTTTCCCTTTCTCATTAACGAGATTTCTAAGTTCATTTAATTGCCATTTTTCCTTTGATATATC
>DATMYU010000188.1:0-11386 GCA_035560775.1 Desulfosporosinus sp. | reverse complement strand
TATAGTGGGAGTATATGGGGTTCTGCCTTTAAACAGATTGATCCTACTAGCAACATCTGAAGAGCTTCAATTAGAGGCTAATCATGCAGCGTCGGGGAATTTTGGTTATCAAATCACATATGAAAAACTTGATAAAACAGGAGGATCATTTGTGATAAAAAAAGCCCCTTACGTCTTATTTGGATATGCGCCAAATACAATACAACTTGCAGAAATATATTACAACAATATTTCCCAGGATCAGCGAAGGGGCTATATCCCTTCTTTTCTTACTTAGATAAAAAGAAACCTCCCCGTCGGGAGGTTTGAGTTTTTGCGCTACTGTCATTAGGTTCTATATATAACTCGTACAACACAAATTTAGCACGAATCCTGGCGATATTCAATGCCCAGTTATTGGAATAATTTGAAAGCTAAAGGAACTATGCGTCGAAAGTGGAAGAAAAACAGAGATAAGAGGCTTAGGTATACCGATTTTTAGAAGCCAAATCTCTGCGTGAGGTTTTAATTTTTTACTAATGTGTTTATTTATAGTGCTATTTCTAGAGTTTGACCGAATAAGATAAGTTGACAGTGCTTTGTTAATTACCCGATAGTGGAGGGTTTGAAGATGGAAAGAAATCTAAAGGGGACGTTCAATGGATTACATAATGGTAGCTTTCTAAAAAAAAGTACAGAGCAACCGGCTTTTCCGGAGGCGTGGCTTCAAATTGGTGGAAATCACGAAACGAGCTGGAATTTCATGCATCAATCTATGGAAAGACCTGTTATCGAAATTAATAATACTACAGCCATTAGAGCAGGAATTATTCAAACCCAGGAGGATTCTCTTGATGTTGGGAAGGATGAAGCCTGGCTAATAAAAATTGTCCTTAAAAGTGCTTTGCCTGAACAGCAGGCTTATTTGCGTATTTACCCCATTAAGTCAAACGGGGATGTTTCTAAGCCCTGGGAATTTAGATTTAGACCGGGTGTTAAGCCAGAGGAGTTTAAGGAAGTAATTAGTAGAGGTTCAGATATTAAGTTTCTACGTTTGGAAACAGGAATTTCGGGAGCAGGGCATTTATATATATACAAAGTAATCGCCTATCCTCTTTCTACCCATCGTATGAAAAGGCGAGTGAAGCAAGCAAAGAAGGAGGCTCGTCAGATAAGTTATATACAGACTATTGGAGAAATAACGAAACCAATTCGGCTTGCTATGCCAATTCCGCTAAACATTCCCGTGACCGTTCAGGCTAATGTTAATTCAGATATACGAAGCCTTACGCCGACTCGTGATAGCGTGCAAATTTATGGAAGCAGTCGAGTTCCATTGGCCACGTCGGCTTGCGGTCGAGCACAAGTGGAAATATATGGGCACGGATTTCATGAAAGTCTGGAAGTTGTTACTGCTAACCTGACGTGGTCCTCAACAACAACTCGCGATGTCTCGGCCTTATCTCGTTTCTTTTTTGCGATATATAATTCCGGAGCTGATCCTGCCTATGTGCAAGCGGAGCTTAGCCCGGATGGTGTTCATTGGACAATAGATGGTGTTCAACAACAGGTTCGCTCTGAAAAATTAGTCATTGTTACACCAGAGAAATTTCTGCGTTACACAAGGTTATCCTATTGGGCAGAGAGTTTAACGACGTTAAGAATTTGGGTTCAGGCTCAAAGTTAGCTTTTTATTCATAAATATATTAATGGATCCCTAATAGTTTAAATTAATATACTTTTTGGATTGATAAGGTACTAAACACTTTGATATGAAAATTCTGCGTGGAGGTAGTTGTTTAGAAGGTGGGCTGGAAGTGACTGAAACAAATCAAGTCTATAATGGTCATTTCCTTTTGGCGCAAGAAAGCCATCCGGATTTTCCGGATGGCTGGATTCAAATGGGCGGAGGCTCAGCGACAAAGTGGGAGTGGACTGGTACATCAGGTGGTCCGAGGGCTATCAAAATTATCAGTTCATCAAGACCGCGAGCTGGGATCATCCTGGGAAATGATGTCATAATCCCTGCAGGAGAAGGGCAACGCTGGGAAGTTAGCGTTGTTCTTCAGACGGAACCAGCAGAGGTGCCTTGCTATATTCGAGTATACCTTGGTGCAGTGAGCCAATATTTATTTACGTTAAAACCAGGTTCAGAGCCGGAAGAATTTATCCGGGTTTTTTCCACGCCCGCAGGAGTGACTGGACTTCGAGTTGAGGTTGGGATTCTTGGAGAAGGAATAATTATTGTTCACGAGATTCAGGGATGGAGGCTTTACCCCAAGCAAACACTACGACTTGACGAGAAAGGACAAATTTACGTTCGTCACATCGATTCCATAAGAGAAATTCAAACACCTCTCTCAGTAAGAATAATTAGCCCAATTCCTATGCCAGTTGATGTAAGAACATCTGTCAAGACGGAATTGCGGGATTTGACGCCTTCCCGTGATGGCCTGAAAATTTACGGGAGTAATGGAAATCCAATACTATCAACGAGTGATGGTTTACTTCAAATGATGACGGCTGGAAAAAAATATGTACAAAGTTATGAAACGGTGATCGCCTCCGATGTCCTCGCTGCAATCATGCCTAAGGATGTATCTGAGGTAAGTGTATATTCGTATGCTGTTCATAATATTGGTTCGGAAGGAGTATCGGTACAACTGCAAATTAGCCCGGATGGAGCAATCTGGACGGAGGATGATTTGGAGCATGAAATATTACCGGGAGCACTTGAGGTTTTTACCCCAAATCACTTTCTCCGTTATGTACGTTTGATATATTGTTCTCAAGTTCCCAATCCTCTTATGGTCTGGTTTCAGGCTCAGGGATAGGGAGGGACTTGTGTCATACGGCGCTCGGTCTTGGAAGCAGAGCAAACTTACCGTGTAAATGGGGAGCGGGATTTACGCCATACTCACCATCTTTACTCGGTTGGGGGTAGCGCACGTCTTTGTGCGCTGTCCCTTGTTTGGGGTCGGTCGCTTTCATGAAGTTTGTCAATCTGCTTACTTAAAAGACGTCGCGCTCGTGTCGCACTGCCTCCGGGGCTTGGGTCAGGGAACGGAAAGGCGGTGTGACGATCGTTTGAGGGGACGGCACATTTCATGTGCACCGTCTGCGTTCAACTCTGAGGCGGTTCGTGACTTGCATTCAGGGTTAGAGTAAGTGCTTGGACCAAAGAACTCCTTAAGTTGATTGGAATATAATGTAATATATGAAGAAGGTAGCTGGTATTTATAGAGGAGAGATCGCTTTTGGACGGGCTTGCTTTAGTGTTTTTATTAGCAGTTGTAGTAGAGAAGCTAGTTGAGATATTTAAAGACATTGTTTATAGTATTCCCTTTTTACCAGATAAATTTAGGCCTCTTACTTTGGAACTATTGAGTTTAGCATGTGGTTTAATTCTTGCTTTTCAGGTTAATATTAATGCATTTGAGTTATTAGATGTCAAAATCTTGAATCCTGTGATTGGTATAGTGACAACAGGCCTTGTAATAGGTAAGGGAGCAAATTTTGCTCATGATTTTTTCCAGTCTTTCAATAATGTAAAAAAACACTAAGAGTGGGACGTCGTTTTAGTGTGACACTGTGTCTTCGGTTTGGGTCGAGGAATGGTGAGTCGGAGAGACAGACCGTTTGCGGAGATAGCCTATTTTATGGCATTGTTAGCTAATGATTTTTCCCATGCAACTAGCGTAGGATTGGGATCCAGAATGGAGATATATTGTTCTAAATTACCGTAAGTGCCGTTGGGATCTAGTTGTTTATAGCGGTAGTATTTCTTCAAGCGATCCTGGGGTCTGAGCCAGCCGAGGTGTTTTATGCGTAGTGGGCTTGTTCCACCACGTAAGTTTATAATATTTTCAGGAAACCTTCCGCAATGTTGGGGGGTTTCTTGCCATTTTGCTTGAAATTCGGGAATATTGCGAACCGCAAAGGGACGGTACCATTTGTGGGCTTGCCAAAGCAGGTCCTCTCGGTAGTGAGTTTCTGTCCACATGTCAAACAGACGAAAAGAAAAGTAATCTATAGTTGAAGAGTTGCTTAAAAGCTCTTTTAGCTGTTTAGGAGCTTCTTCTTCGAATATTTCATCAGCATCCAAAATAATAATCCATTCCGGTTGGGTGCTTATAGCCATTTCCCAGAGCTGTTTCCGCAGAAGTATTTCGTTATGAAACAGGGGTTCCTTATTTGAATGGAGGGTTAAGGGGATTTCCTGAAGGATCTCTTGGCATAGCTGGGTAGTATTGTCCTCACTGGCATCGTCTAGGATAACGACATGGTCGATGTAGTCAGAGGCTTGTTTTAAGGCCATTTCTAAGTAACGGTCGGATTCATTGCGAACTAGCATCGCAAGAGTGATTTTTCCGGCTAAGTTCTTTAACGTTCTGTTCGATTCATGGCCGATATATAGATTATCAGTGCAACTAAGGCTTTTATAGGCAACTGAAGCCTCGCCATAACCCATATTTACTTTATACTCTTGCAGTTTTTCGAGTTCTGATTCTCTATAGATATGAAAAGGCGGGTAATGCGTATCCGCATGAAGTTCGAGACCTAAGGCCGCAGCTCGAACGCAGAAGTGGCGATCTTCACCGCTAAACCCTAAATTGAATATTTCTTGAAAAGATACTCCTCGTTCTAGTGCTTTACGACTAATGAGCGTGCAAGCCCCTAAACCCCCGACTTTATAGGTGCCTGGGCGCGAGAGCAGATGAAGAAATTCTTGGGTCCTTTCGTTCATTTCCTCTTCACAAAGCGGTTCGCCTCTCCTCGATTCATACAGGGTGTACTGATCCCTTAGCCATACTTGAGGAAGGGGGATCAGTTCGGGACGCCAACGAGTCCAAAAAACTTCGGATACAATATCCTTTTTGAGAGAAAGCAAATGGAGTAGAGTATTGGGATCGAGGTAAAGATCGGAATCGACGAGAAAAAGGTAATCGTATCCTTCGTCGAGGGCTATTTTAATAAAACGGTCTTTATAACGAGCAACCTTCCAAATTAAAGCCTCCTGCCAATAATGGGTTGACTCGTCACAAAGATATTCTCCCTCAGTATCACCAGGAAAAATCCGAACATTTGAGTGTTCAAGCGCAAAACGAGAAAGTAGCTCAGAGTCATTATGGTCATCAATAAAGGTAAAATCAAGCTTCGTTTCCACTTGGCTGGCTTCTAAGCGGGAGAGTGATTCCAAAAATTCAGAGAGGATTCTTTCTTTTTGTTTAACGGGGCTGGCTAGGAGAACACGCTGTTTCATAATTTGCATCTCCCTTCACTAGAAACAGAAATATTTCTTTAGGTTGACTAAAGCTTGGTAAAGAAAAAGCGGGCTTCCTTTAGAGCACTATTAACTTTGCTCTTGGCATTAAAATGCAGAGGAACAAAGGCTTGTCTTTCTATGACTAAACTGCAAAGATGGATTTCCTTAAGGACGAGTGTTAAATAATTATGGGCAACGGTTTTGGTATTATCAAAAATGGACTCGCGCGTTCTACTCTCGAAGATTTCAAGAAGATGATTGAAGTCTTCTGCAGCTAAAAGATAGTTCGCTTGGGAGAGGTAAGCGGTTCCTCTAAGAAAAAGGAAGTCGGATTGGTCTGGATACATAGTTATAGCTTTGCTTAAAAAGTTGATTAATTTGCTTATTTCTTCGAGATGTAGATACCCAAGTGCGACATTAAGGAGAACATCTTCGAAATAACCCTCGTGACCCGACATGCACGTTAGAGCTTTTGTAAGGTGTCGTAGTCCTTCGCTGATAGATTGTTGCTGATAATATTCAAGCCCAAGGCAGTAGAGGAGGAATGGATTGTCTGGATTCCTATTGAGTTCATTAATAAGGATATTGCTATTTCGAGAGAATTTTTCTTTTAATCGTAAGCGATCGTTAAGATAACCATAGTGATTAAGAGTTAGAGGGGCGGAGGCTAAACCACTGCCATCATTCGCTCTAAGAATTGAAGGGGCTACCTGCTCATGAAGTGCTCCCTCAAATTGATAAATTGAGTTATTTCGAAATAAACGCACGACTTGATCGTGGGATTCACCCAGGGGTGGGTCGAGGATACTTTTGATATTAAGAAAATATCCTTCAACCTGGTCGTTGTTTAATAGTTCGCAGAAGGTCCCGGGATTTACAGATTCAAGCACTTCATCTGCATCCACAACCAAGATCCACTCAGAAGAGGCTTGTTTTAGGGCAAAGTTTCTAGCCACGGAGAAGTCGTTAGTCCAATTGAAATGAAATAATCTAGCTCCAATAGCTTGGACTAATTGGGGGGTGTTGTCCGTACTTCCCGTATCAACAACAATTAGTTCATCCGTTAAATCCTGGACGCTTTGGATGGCAGAGAGAAGGCAGTCTTCTTCATTTTGAACGATCATGCATAAGCTTACAGTCTTTTTACTGTTCATGGCTTAGCCAACCATGTCCAAATTTAGCGATAAGGCGGTTGTTTAGATCCTGTATCCGTTGGTCATAGCCTTTAAGCAGAGTTTCAAAACCTTTTTCTGAAAATTTCATAAAGTTTTCCAAGGCCTGGCTCCAGGCCTCAACTAGAGAGTAGTTACTCATCACATGCGATCGATAATGCTTACTCTCAAGCAAGAGTTCTATAGTCGGGGGTAAGGTTTCCTTTCCCCGTATGCAAAGCGGATATGGTGGAATAGTCTGTTTTTGCGTAAGTCGGATTAAACACAGGAAAATGTGCCCCTCACATCGGGTCGACTGATTTTTCCAAAGCAGAATGGCCAAGGATTTAGCTTTTAGATAATCACCGAGTAGATTAAGCGCAACAATTGACAGTGTGTGTGCAGACGGGTAATAAGAACTTGTCGTTGTAATCTGGCTCAATAACTCAAATCCTGTGTTCGATCTACCGGAATAGATACAATATTTGCCGTAGAAAAAGAGGAAGCGCTCATCACCCTGGAAATAGTCTTTATGGGTTTCCAAACAGAGATAGGCTTGCTCCACATGGTCTGAGAGGAAAAATAAATCTGCAGAGGTTAAACAGAGAAGAGGGTTATTAAGGAATCCAAGATCTGCTAGGTGTTGATAACACGAAGCGGGTCCTTTTTCTCTAAGCAGGATCAAAAAGAGAGCGTATAGGGGGTAAGGATACCTTGGGTTAAACTTAAGCGCCGTTTCATACACACCTCTGGCTTCCAGGGCCTTGCCGATCTTTTCATAACAAAAACCCAGGTGATAATTTGCTAAGAAACTTTCTGACCCTGTCAGATGGCTGAGCAAAGCAGGTGGTTCACCGCAAGCAATAGCATGGTTAAACCATTTGAGGGCAATATGGTATTCTTCCTTTTCTTCAAGGAGAAGTCCACCCAGATAAAAGATATCTGTAAAGGTTGGGTAGCGCAGGCTTGCCTCGAGACAGAGGGAGAGAGCTTCATCGAGCCGTCCTAACATTCTTAGGGATATGAGGAGATATTTTAGAGTGGGTGCACGAAAAAGCAGGTTATCATCGTTTAGAGAGGAATAGGCTTTTTGCAAGAAAGGGTGGGCATAATCCGGTTTACCAAGCATGAGCCACTCCACGCCAAGGTAATAGTGTAAAAAATGGTTATGTGGGTCTGCTCGAGAGGCCTTCTTCAGCAGGTGAAGGTTGCGGTTTCTTTTTCGATGACGTATTTTTGAGGGCAGTAATTTATGCCTTAGAATGGGCCCCACGGCAAGTCCGACTTTTTCTTGGTCTGGGATAGTGACCTGTTCATGAATCTGGCCGACGTACTTATACTTCCCATTATTTCTAAACAATCTGAGAACATAAAACGTATTATGTTCTTCTGTCGAATCCGAAATGGGATTAAGAAGAGGAAGCAAGAATGCTTCTTTATCTTTTTCTCTATTGATTAAGGCGTTAAAGCTGAACGAATCTCGGCATTGGACTTCTTCGTCGGCATCGAGTGCCAAGATCCAATCACACGTTGCGTGTTCAAGGGCAAAGCTTCGAGCGGCACTAAAATCGTTGTTCCAAAGAAAGGAATAAACATTTGGAGTATAACGTTGGGCAATACTGACAGTATCATCCGTGGACCCTGTATCAACGATGATTATTTCATCGACTTTATCTTTAACGCTTTCAAGGCAATTGGCTAAATTAGCAGATTCATTGCTTACGATCATGGTGAGGCTAATCCGTTCGTTCATGGCTGGACGAAACCTCCTCCGCCAACTTCTGGAAAACGCTGTTTTCTGGGTATTTTGCCAAGGCATCCTTCAGAATGCTTTGCCGCCAAGCGGTATAGAGGTTGATAAGGCGAATATAGTAGCGAGGAGTCTCCGGGTCTATTTGAAGGGCATGTTTATAATGCTGCTCTGCTTCAGTAGGTCGCCCTAGGTGGGCGTAGATTTCTGCAAGCTGGAAATGAGCTTCAGCCGATTGATTTTTCTGGATAACTGTTTTCAAAAACGGGATGGCTCTGCTTTCCTCACCATAATCCACAAATATTTGGGCGATCTTCAGGTTGTACTCCATCAAGCATTCTGGTTGAAGAGCATGTAAGAAATACATCGCTCGATCGATTTCCTGCATGGCGACTAATCGTTGGACTATATCCAGCAAAAGTAACATCCCTTCCTGACCTAAAATCATTGGGGGGGAAGGGGCAGTCCTCTCTGAATAAGTTAGAAATAGGGAGATCACATTTTCCGTATCCTGAGCTAAGCTAAGAGCATGAAGCCCTTTCCACAAGGTGCGGACTTTCGGAGATTTATCTTGAATCCAGAAGCAAAACAGCTTATTGACGGTTGCTATAGGGTATTCAGAGCTTCCTGGGCTGAAGCTTTCTAAGAGTCGTAATGCTTCAAAGAATCGCCGTTCATGGATGAGGCAGATTCCTTTTTTCAGTTTGATATCGGGTGAAACAGGGAAGCCGGATTCAGCCTGGTCGAAATAGTGTAAGGCAAGACTATAGGCTCCGTATCTATAATAGATGTCTGCCATAAGCCGATTGGCCTCGGGCGTACAGAAATCACAAACCTTTTCTAGGCATTCCATTGTATAAGCTGGTTCTTTGGTTGGTTTTAGAATGCCAACCAGACGTTCTAAAGCGGGGGTAAAGTTTGCGTTATCACGCAGGCTATAGAGGTAGTACTTGAGCGCTTCTTCTTCGTCCAAAAAGGAATCCGCAATTTGAGCAAGATGATAGTAAGACCTAAAACCCCTGATTCCGCCAAAGGAGGCGTATTGCGGGGGTTGTTCAGGCATGGAAAGGGCCTGAAGAAAGGCATTGCGCGCCTGAGAATGATGTTTAAGTTCCAGCAAAATGAGACCGGTATAATAGTAAAGATCAGCATAGTTGGGGAAGAGCCTGAGGCCGAGCGTAGCGGAATTGAGTGCCTCCTGCAGTTGTCCTGAAGACTGCTGAGCTATCACAATATAGCGTAGGAGCTTAGGTAAGTAGATTGTGTTCGGATCAATATCAGTGGCAGACTGGATTAAGATGGTGGCCGCTTCCCCATATCGTTCGGCACGGAATAGTTCTACGCCATAATGGAATTGCAGTAATCGATTATTTGGATTTTGCGCCAGTTCCATTTCAATTAACCTCAGGTTACGGGACTTCTTATCTTTTTCCTTAATTACTTCATCTAAATAGCCGTGATGGATGATCACGAGATCCTCTGCAACCTCATAACGAGCCCTAGAGTTTTTCTCTAGAATCACATCGGCGATTTGCTCGTGAATCGCACCACGGAAGCGATATTCTTTTTTGTTGCGGAAGAGCCGAAACACAAGGTCCGGAACAGTTTCGAGCCAGCCCTCTTTCCCGAGGTGGTTCATAATCTTTACAAAGTAACCTTCAACAGCTTCATTTTCAATTAAACGCATTAAAATCTCCCGGTTATCGGGCGACAACTCTTCATCAGCGTCTAAAAATAATACCCAATCCCCTTGAGCGAGTTCCAAGGAGGCGTTCCGGGCATCACTGAAATTATCATTCCAGAGGAAATGATGAATGATTGAGCCATACTGTTGAGCGATTTCACACGTAGAGTCAGAGGAACCCGTATCTACGACAATGATTTGATCGACAATGTCCGATACGCTATTTAAGCACCGGCTTAGGTTTTGTCCCTCATTTTTAACAATCATGCACAAACTAATTTTTGCCATAGCTTGTTTGCCTCTTATCTCTTTTTGTTTCAATAATATATGCATACTAAAAGTGAAACTTTCCGTCGAGGTAGGGAATATTATGTAATGTGTATCGTGGTAAATTATGGATTTTAAAAAGAAAGGAAGGAAGCAAAGAGACATGGCGAATTTTAAGATCTTCCAAGACAATCCTGATCAGGCAAAGGTCAAGATATTTGGTGGCAATAATGCTGCTTTAAACACGGATTCCTCAGGTAATCTGACGATTACGTCAACAGGCTTAGCAATCACGGCACCGACGAACGGCTTGACGGTAACCGCACCCGCAGAAGGGCTTGCGATTACGCCTCCAACGGGAGGCTTGGCAATCACCCCGCCGACCAACGGTTTAGCGATCACGTCAACGGGTTTGGCAATCACGGCACCAACGAACGGCCTGACAGTAACCGCACCCGCAGAGGGACTTGCGATTACGCCTCCAGCTGGAGGCTTGGCAATCACCCCGCCGACCAACGGTTTAGTGATCACGTCAACGGGTTTGGCAATCACGGCACCAACGAACGGCTTGACAGTAACCGCACCCGCAGAGGGACTTGCGATTACGCCTCCAACGGGAGGCTTAGCGATCACCCCACCGACTGGTGGTCTGCTTATCACATCCGCAGGACTTGCCATGATTAGTGCGACGACTGATGTATCCGCTACTCTTGCTAATATCACAGATACTGCAGGGAGCGGGGATACAAGTTACACTGTTTTAGGTGTCGGGACATGGACCTTTGGCGTTGTCAACTCCTCATTAGCCGCAAACGCCCAGGCTCTAGTAAAAATGCAGATCAGTCCGGATGGGACAAACTGGTTGGACGAAGCAGGCCCAGTTACGATTAACCAGAACTCATTGACTACTTTAGTGTCCTCAATATTCCTAAAGTATGCGCGAGTATACTATAGTGCAGTGAATGCAGCGAGTGCGGTCACCCTGAATGTTTTTTTCCAAGGAGAGCTGTAGCTTAAACCCTTAAGGTGTATTTATCTTGCTGTGAAGGAGTCCGGAAGTTCCGGGCTCTTATGCGTTGTTTTCCTTATCAGGTGACAGGGAAACCTAGAGATACCTGAATGAAAAAATGCCTGAAACTATTGTGTGATTTTATGCCCTCAAATTTCAGTAATTTAGAGTAGAAATCAAAAGGGGCCGATTTATCTCTGTTTTCAGATCCCTTATATTACATAGAACAAAATTTTGTGTCGAAATAGGTTTATTCAATAGAATTAATAAATATTCATGT
>DATMYU010000187.1:0-3323 GCA_035560775.1 Desulfosporosinus sp. | reverse complement strand
GCACGATACATTGGAAAACGATGAGAACCTATCATGCCAACTTCATTTTCTGTTGTTTTTCCAATTGCCTGTTCCCAGGCAAAAACAATATTTACAACAAAACAATCCTTCTCAAGCCAAAATACAGTCTTGTTTCCGAGCTCTGTGCCAGAAACAGGTTCTTTATAAAACAACCCCTTTCCATGAGAACGAATTCCAATTTGCGTATAATAAACATCCTTTTCAACAGCAACTCTTTTTCCAACCTTTTGCAAAACATCGCCAAGTTTCTTACAACTCCACATGGCAGGAATGATTTTACCCTTTTCTCGTTTGTACCCCTCCGGCACTTTGCCATTCTTCAACTTTTCTATTCGCTTTTCTATTTCATCGGTCATTGTGTGACCTCCCATATGTCGTTATGCTAGTTCAGGAATTGAGTGCCGTTTTGAGCCCAAGTTCCATAAAATATTCTTCCATCTGTGCCTCAACATCTACAAGCTCCTCTTTAATCCGCTTGATATTGCTTTGCACCAGCTCAATATCCACAAGCTCTTCTTCCTCAAAGGTGTCTACATAACGAGCGATATTCAGGTTGTAGTCTTTTTGCTTGATTTCGTCCAGGCTTGCCACATGGACAAACTTATCAACATTCTGTCCGTTTTGGTATGCTGTCACAATATCGTTGATATTCTTTTCGGTCAATTCATTTTGATTCGTGGCTTTAACATATCTTAAGTTGCCGTCCTCATCCTTTTTGCTGGCATCTATAAACACCACATCCGTGTCCGTTCTACCTTTTTTTAAGACAAGAATACACGCAGGAATACTGGTGCCATAAAACAGGTTTTCAGGTAAACCGATGACAGCCTCCAGCAGGTTTTCGTCAATTAATCTCTTGCGAATAATGCCTTCTGATGCACCACGGAACAAAACGCCGTGAGGCGTAACTGCTGCAATTCTTCCGTCAAGTGCAAGGCTGCTGATCATGTGGAGGAGAAATGCCCAGTCCCCCTTACTTGACGGAGGTACGCCCCAGTCAAAGCGATGGAATTTATCCAGCGTAGCTTCCATCTTAAACTCTTTTTTGCCTTTGCCCGTAGACTCGCCGCCTGGGTTAAACCCAGCCGCCCACTTATCTTTCGAAAACGGCATATTAGCTACAATTACGTCAAACTGCAGTAGATTCCCGTCCTCGTCCTTAAATACAGGATTGGCAAGTGTATCGCCCCAGGCAATCTTGGCATCTCTAATTTCATGGATATACATATTCATTTTCGCCATAGCAACGGACGAACCGTTTACTTCCTGTCCAAAGATGGAAACCGCGTTTGCATTTTGTTTTTTTGCCGTTTTGATAAGTAAAGAACCCGAACCGCAAGTAGGATCATACACCCGCTCACCCGGTTTCACATCCACAATACGGGACATGATTTCTGATACTGCCGCCGGTGTGTAGAAAGAGCCTGCCTTCTTACCTGCCATGCTGGCAAATTGGCCAATCATATATTCATAGGCATCGCCGATTACGTCGGCAGGCACCTGATCGTCCTTTACTTCAATTTGTGAAGGACGCAGGTCCAGCGGTTCTAGATCCTCCAGTAGTTCTCGCAGAATTGCATTCTTATGCTCTCTTGTTCCTAATGCATTTTCACTGTTATAGTCAACAGTATTCAGCACGCCAGCCAACTGCTGATTATTATCAGCTTCAATTTGACGCATTGCCATATTGATTAACTGACCAATATTATCCGCATGGCGTTGCTCGTAGAGCGATTGAAAAGAACAGTCACGAGCCACTGTGAAAGGCAAGTATTGCTTTTGGCGTTCCAGTCTTGCACCCTGATAATCTTTTTCCAACGTCTGAACTTCTTCTATGTAGGAGTCACTCAAATATTTTATAAACATAATCGGCAAAACATAGTCCTTATAGTTTGACGCATCAATCGTATCTCTTAAAGAGTCTGCACCTCTCATCAATGTATTTTCTATATCTCTTTTTGTTGTGCTCATCTGGAATTACCTCCGATAATTTTATTGATAAGGGCACCGATGTGTACATCCTCTTGCTGAATCAATTCTTGGTATAATTTTTTTCGCTTTGCATTTGCCTGGGCTATCTTAGCAATTGTTATCTGCTGTTCCATCTTTGGTAGGGGAATCAGCAAATTTGCTATTGTGCTTATTTTGATTGTCCGCTGGCTTTGCCAGCCTTCCTCTACAAGTATTTTGTTGATGACGCTGTCCTGCGATAAATAGTAGCGAAGATATTCCGGCAAGACTTGCGTTGTATCTTTCATGCGGATAGTGGATAACTGCGATGGAATTACCAATCCGCTTGTTTCCTCTGTAATTGTTACAGGGCAAATCGGTGCAAACATTCGGACAATAACATCGCCTTTCACAGTAATGATCTGCTCGTCAAGAATTTCGCTGGCGTTATAGTTATCAAGCGACAATTCATCTACTTTTCCATCCTCATCAAGTGATCTAAGGTTTAACCGCTTATATGTGCAAACAGTACTTGCCTCATCTTTTGCTTCTTTTCTATTCAGCACCAATCCACTCTGCACATTTGCAATCTCTGATAACTTAAAATATCTCATGGATGTCCTCCAAATTAGTCTACCCGTCCGCAAATGCAGACGGGTAGAGATTTGCTTAGGAAGTGTGTGTTTCGAGGCAGCAGTAATAACAACCATTAACCTGGACGTAGTATTTGCGTGCTTCTTTAACGGCTTCCTGTGATGTAGCAAAATCGCCAAGGTACAGGCGATTTTCAGTATCAGGCAACCAACTGCATGTAGGACGATGAACTTCGTGGTCGCCGTTCGTCTGTTCATCCTTGTTTACGTAAAAGCGCATTCGTTTGTCCTCCTTCTTAATTGAGTAACAAGACTCTCTTTGACAAACAAACCGCCGTGTGCGATAATATTTTATCAACTATTTTGCAAATGAGAGAGCTTTCAAGAACAGTAGCCGCTGTTCTTGAAAGCTTTTTCTTGTCCAGCAATCACAATATAACAGATATTTCGTCGCATGTAAAGGTTTTTTTGGAAATTACCACGTCATTAACGACACGTGACCGTATTTATTGAAGTGTATTGCATAGATTCATAAAAAGCAAATCCCACAGTTTTTCTACGCTGCCATGCCGCTTCTTTGGATTTTAGTCAAATAGTTTCAATCTCCAGCCTACCTGCGGTTATTCCGAGGTTGCTATATTTAAGGCTTGAATTTTTTCACTTACTTCGAATTAATAGCTATTGATAATGGGAAACATGTCTGATAACACAGGGGGATTATCTGTTGGAATTTATTCGACAAAGTCCTATATTTCATCC
>DATMYU010000186.1:0-3992 GCA_035560775.1 Desulfosporosinus sp. | reverse complement strand
CCTAGGCTCTCAGAAGCCCTGACCTATATTTTGAAAAAGAATAACTATGGGGTGGATGTCGCGTATGATGGAGAAACCGGCCAAGCTATGGCGGAGACTGGGATCTATAATTTGATTATCCTCGACCGCATGCTACCTCGTAAAGAAGGGGTAATCCTCTTAAAAGAACTCCGAAGTCAAGGCATCCATACGCCCGTATTACTCTTAACTGCCAGGGATTCCCTTCAAGATCGCGTTGAAGGCCTGGATGCTGGCGCGGATGATTACCTGGTAAAACCGTTTTCCACGGAGGAACTGCTCGCTCGTCTGAGGGCTTTAGGGAGAAGACCGAGTGGCCAAATTCAGGACGAACAATTAATCGTTGCTGGGCTTATTCTGAAACCTCTCCACTGCGAGTTAACCCAAGGAAACGAAACGGTTAAACTTACCTTAAAGGAATCGCTCCTCTTGGAGCTATTCATGAGGAATCCTGGGCAGGTCATAACTAAGGAACAGATTCTAGACAGGGTATGGGGACTAGACACGGACGTTGAACCAAATAATGTAGAAATTTATATCCACTATCTTCGAAAAAAACTCAATTCACCCAATGTGAAGATTGAAACCGTGCGAGGAATAGGCTATTGCTTTAAGGCGGTGCTCCATGTTCCGTAAATTGAGGCTTAGGTTGACCATGATTAATGTTATGGTCATGGCCCTCCTCTTACTTGTTTTTGTTATAGGTACCTTCGCTATTATGAGAGAACAGCTGTTTAACCAGTCCCAACAATTAATGCAAATTATGGCGAGCGAAGCGGGCTCAGGTTTTGTCAGCGACCCAAGGGCCCATAACAAACACCTCACTAAATATTTTTATCTAAAAACTGACGCATTAGGTAAAATCACAGAGAATTCCTCAGATTTGCCACTGGTCACAGACCAATTAGCCTCCTTAGTCTACGAAACTTTTCACCGAACGAATCCTAAAGGTGAAGTGGATTTTCAGGATGAAACCTACGCCTATCTTCGGGTGCCTCTTAATGAAAGTCCCGGTTTCGTCATCTCCTTTGTTGATCTTCATCAGGATAGAGAAATACTGGGTAAACTATTAATCTCTCTTACAATTGGAGGCCTCATCTGTTTAGTGCTTGCTTATTACGGCAGCCGCTTTATGGCAGACCGAGCGATGGCCCCCATTAAGAAGTCCTGGCAACGACAGCAGGACTTTGTAGCCGATGCTTCTCACGAACTCCGGACGCCCCTGACGGTCGTTCAGGTCAACTTGGAACTTGTGAAAGGAAACCCGGAAGAAATCGTGGCCAACCAGTCTAAATGGTTGGACTATAGTCTGCTCGAGACAAAGCGTATGACTAAATTAGTGGATGATCTCCTCTTTCTAGCTCGGGCGGACTCCCAACAACAAATGCTAGAGAAAAAACACTTCTCCCTTGATGCAGCTCTCCATGCGGTCTTCGAATCCTTCAAACTTCTTGAGGAGTCCCACGGAATCCTCCTTGAATCCTCTCTGGACTCAGAAATCACTTATTGGGGAGATGAATTCAGGATTAAACAACTGATGATTATTCTCTTGGATAACGCGATTAAATACACGCCCACTGGGGGGAAAGTCACTCTGTGCTTACAAGACTGGCATAATTTTATACAAATTACGGTATCCGATAACGGAGAAGGTATTGAATCAGAACACTTGTCTAAGATTTTCGATCGTTTTTACCGGGTTGATAAAGCCCGTTCTAAACAAAAAGAGGGTACTGGGTTAGGCTTAGCAATCGCGGAGTGGATAATACAAAGCCACCACGGTCAAGTTAGGGTCTCTAGTTCCCCTGGAGAAGGGACAACGTTTGTCATTAGTTTGCCGCATCAAAGTAGATATTAAGTATTGGCATGGCTACTCAAAATGTCGCAGTTCATGAATCAGGCTCCTACAGACTTTTATAGTCTCGTAGGAGCCATTAGTTATTGTACCCATCTTTTATTAAATATTATGTTGTACATTGATTATTAAGCTAATTCTAAGGAACAAATATTAATGTAAGCTTATCATTAAAAATACGACTGTAAATTGCTGAAGGCCTTTGAGGGAGGTATAGGGATAGCTTTCACACCAGCATTTCAGTGACCTCCGTCTAAATTGCTTTCGGTTTCTCGGCCGCATCTCGAAATGCAGATAAGATCACTAGTAAATAACCAAACGTCAATTGGGAGATGATGTACTGAGGGACCCTTTATTATGTCAATGAAAAGGGGAAAATGACCTATGACTCAGACTCTTGGGAATAAACAAAATAGGCTAAAGTGGACCGGAGTAATTATCGTCGGCTTCGTTTTACTTATAGCGGTTTTCTTTTACTTAGATCGCCATAATGAGATTTCAGTGATCATACGGGCATGGGGACTGTGGGGAATTATTTTTGGTATCTTCTTAATGGCAGCTTTATGTATGACTCCTATCCCATCTGAAGGGCTTGTGGTTTTGTACCTCAAAATTCACGGTATATATCAAGGTATCTTTTTTTCGTGGTTGGGTTCATTACTCGGTGCAACGGCAATCTTTATCATTGTTCGTGTCCATGGGCAAACGTTAATGAAAAGACTGATCTCACTGGAACGGTTTAATGCCGTGGATAATTGGGTCAAACGAAAAGGGTCACTGGGGTTATTTATAGCCCGCTTGCTTCCTATTCCAGCGTTTGCAGTAAATTACATTGCCAGTGCAATGCCGTCAATGAAACTTTGGACGTACCTTTGGACTGCTGCACTATCGATGATTCCCTATTATATTGGAACTTCTCTCGTGTTTTTAGGCGTCGCTCAGGAAATTTGGGTTTGGCTGTTCCTAGGTATTGCTGCACTAATTTTGTTTTGGGGTATAGGATACTTCCTTAAATAAACGACCAATACGATGATCTCAGCCTCGATTTAACACTTGAGAGGCGTAATTGGAAAAGAATCCATTCAACACTTGTTAGAGAATAAACATCGCTATACCTAGGGGCGAAACTTATAAAGAGGGAGGTTCGAAGTGAAACAATTGAAGGTATTGATCTTTTCTGCATCGTTTGGTGCCGGGCATGTGCGTGCGGCTGAAGCAATTATTGAAGTGTTACGCTCTAAAGAACTGAGAGCTGAAATTACGCATATGGATTTTGGGGCATTCCTCAATAAGACGTTCAATTCCGTTATCAAAAGCACCTACATTAAGCTAATTAAGCATACACCGAAACTATGGGGGGAATTTTACTATCGTACCTCAAAGATTGCCCCTGATTCCTTATTCCAGCGCTTTTTAAACGGTTTGGGGCGACGAGAATTTGAGGAATTACTTTATAAATTACAACCGAAACTCGTGATTTGTACCTATCCAACTGTTGCGGGTGTCCTGGCACAACTAAGACTTAAAGGAATATTGAATGTCCCTTTGGTTACCATTGTGACAGACTATGCGGTACACAGCCAATGGATTCATCCAGGTGTAGACCTTTATATTGTAGGGTGTGAGAGGGTTTACAATGGGCTGGTAGCACGAGGGATTCATCCCAGTTCGATTCGAATTACGGGAATTCCAGTGAGTCCGAAGTTTGAACAAAAAGTGGATCGGCAAAAAATATTAAAAAAGTTTAATTTGAGACCCAATCTTTTGACGGTGCTAGTTATGGGGGGAGCTTATGGTGTTTTGGGTGGGGCTAAATGGATCTGTAAAATCCTGACGGAGACTGAATTACCAGTGCAAACACTGATCGTATGTGGACAAGATGAGAAACTTTACAAATCTCTCGACCCTTTGATCGAGGCTGGGAAGAATCAGCTTGTACGTTTTGGATTTGTAAATAATGTCGAGGAATTGATGAGTGTAGCGGATATGATTATTACAAAGGCGGGTGGTTTAACAGTTTCCGAGGCACTGACGAAATTGGTACCCCTGGTGATTTTTAGGCCGATACCAGGACAGGAGGAGGAGAACACTATTTATCTAGAAGGCATCGGGGCGGGGC
>DATMYU010000185.1:0-8826 GCA_035560775.1 Desulfosporosinus sp. | reverse complement strand
TGTCGGAAAAGATCATAGTTTCTAAGGGTAAAATAAATGTATTTATTGATGGACGTAAATTGCCGCAGGCTGAAGAATATGCACTATGTCGTTGTGGTAAATCGAATAATGCACCCTTTTGTGACGGCTCTCATGAAAAATTGGGCTTTGATGGAGTTGAGAAAGCATCGAGGGAAGCGTATGAAGAGAGGGCTGAATTAACTGAGGGACCGGATCTCTATCTTCTAGATGATAACCGATGTGCATTTGCCCGTTTCTGTCACCAAGAACACGGAAAAGTATGGGACCTTACCGAAAACTCTCATAATCCGATATACAAAGAAGAGGCAATTAGAGCAGCCACTGAGTGTCCAGCGGGAAGATTAGTCGTCTATGATAAAACAGGAAAAGAGATTGAACCCGAATACGAACCTTCCATTGAAATACTTCAGGATCCTGAAAAAGAAGCCAGTGGACCAATTTCTGTTAAAGGAAATATTCCAATTGAATCTTCAGATGGTTATGTTTATGAAATAAGAAATAGAGTTGCACTTTGTCGCTGTGGAAAATCAAGAAATAAACCGTTTTGCGACGCAACACATATTTCGATAAACTTTACAGATCGCTAATTACAAGAGCTCGAGTAGAGCCAGTGCTGATTGCGATGTTGGGAGGGTAAAGATTTCATGGACGATGAACTAATGAAAATTCTTAAAAACGATCGATTTGCCATGCTAATGGGCATAGAGCTTGTTAAAATAGAGTCTGGATACGCTGTAGTAAAAATGGATATTTCGGAGAAACATTTAAATGGGGTAGATATGATTCAAGGGGGAGCAATCTTTGCTTTAGCCGATTTCGCTTTTGCCGCCGCAGCCAATGAAAGCGGACAGGTAATCGTAGGAATCAATGCTAATATAGCCTATTTTAAAGCATCAAAAGGGAAAACATTAATAGCTGAAGCAAAAAAAGTATCGTCGTCTACAAAAATTGCTCACTATAATGTCGATGTCTTCAATGAAACCAAAGATCATATCGCCCAGGTAAGTATCACTGGCTATAAAAAGAATCGGAGGTAATCCCCATTTAAGGCGGTCAGTGCCATAATAGCAACCCAGTTTTACTTTTGCTTGATATCCTGCTATGCCAAAGCAGCAGGTTTTTCTAGTACCTATACAGAAAGTATAGGTTTTGGGTGGCATAATTCGGGTGGTATAAGCGCAACTAGGCGACCGCCGGCGCCTGCGGCTGACAGAATGACTAATAGGTGCGAAGACAGTGTCTTCGGGCGCCAGCCAAGTTTTCTTTATACTAGTCAGAAAGTATAACTGTTTGTTATATACTTTCTGGAAGCATAAGTGCAACTAAGGCTATCGCCGGCGCCTGAAGGCTGACAGAATGACTAATAGGTGCGAAGACAGTGTCTTCGGGCGCTAGCCAAGTTTTCTATATAAGCGAGTGTATACATGTTCAGTTTTTCTGACCATACTTTCCATAGAAAACATAGGCCAGCGGTCTTGGCCGGAAGCAACAAGAGATTTTGCTAAATTTGAATTTTCAATGATAGAGGTACACGCTTCGGTAAACCCTGAAACATCGCCCGAAGGTACAAGTAGTCCGTCTTTTCCGGCGCGGATGACTTCCGGAATGCCTCCGACAGCACTAGCAACGATTGGTACCTTGGCTTGCATTGCTTCAAGAAGGACTAACCCCATACCTTCACTGACCGAGGGTAAAAGGAAAATGTCCATGGCTGGGAGTGCTTCATAGGCCTGGGGAATGTATCCAGTAAGGGTATGGGGAATCGTAGTTCGTTGGAGCTCTGATTCCAGGTCTTGGTGAAGGGGGCCATCTCCAATGAGTAAAAGGTGAAGGTTCGGAAATTTCAAGCGTAGTCGGCTTGCAACCTGAACTAGATAAGACTGTCCTTTAGTGGGATGGAGGCGACCAATCGTTCCGAGGACGAGAGCATCTGCTGGAATTCCCCATTGTTTGCGGAACTGTTGGCGAGAAGAAGCCGGATCGTCGAAAGAAATGGGAGGTTGGCCGTTATAAATGGTTTCTATATTCTTACCCCCTCTCAAAGCAACTTCTTCTGCTAAATACTCGGATACGGTGATAATCCTGGACGTCAAGGGAAGTGTCAGGCGGTCTAGACCTAAAGCCATACGGGCAGACCAAGGGGAAAGATAATCGTGGGCAAGGGAGCTATGGACGGTGGTCAAACTGGGAATACCCAACCATTTTGCGCTCAGGCGTCCCAGAAGATTAGCCCGAGAACCATGAGTGTGAACGAGGCTTATTTTTTTTTGCCGGATATAGCGAATAAGGCTAGGAAGGGGAGATAGGTCAAAGGGGTAGCGCATTGAGAAGGTTTGGGTTGGGATCTTGTTTTCAAGGGCAAGATCGGAGAAAGGGCCGTGGGTTAGGCAGACGAGATGGGGATTAAAAAGAGCTCGATCTATCCCCTTAAGCAGGGATAACACATGCTGCTCAGCTCCTCCGATTTCCCCCCCACCTATAATATGTAAAATTCTGTAGGCTTTCACGGCCTATCATCTTCCTTTCAAGCTCTAAGTTGGGTATACTAGTTACTAGTAGGAAAAATATCCACTCATATCATAAGACAAATTGGCTCATATCTGCAACCATTACACGATTTATATTCAATATCCGTATTTTGTATCCGTATTTTGATTTCGAACAATCGTACTTCGAATCACGAACCACGAGCTAAGGAGGAATTTTAGTGCTACAAAGCCAAGAAATCCAGGAGATTATCCCTCATCGATATCCCTTTCTTCTGGTAGATCGTATCATAGAACTTGAAGAAGGGAAAAGGGCGGTCGGGATTAAGAACGTTTCTGTTAATGAACCGTTCTTTCAGGGTCACTTTCCGGGGCATCCTGTTTTGCCGGGGGTTCTGATCATGGAAGCATTGGCGCAAGTCGGTTGTGTGGTCATTCTTAAAATGCCAGAATATACCGGACACTTGGTGTTGTACGCTGGTTTAGATGACGTCAAGTTTAAGCGACAAGTCATTCCGGGAGATCAGCTCCGCTTGGAAGTGGAGCTGGTGAGGATGCGAAAAACCTTTGGCGTCGCTCAGGGTAAGGCGTATGTCGGGGAAGAATTGGCGGCAGAAGGCACCCTGAAATTCTTCATAGAGAAGAACACTGCCCAGTGAGCGGTACAACAATACATCTAATCAGCAGCAGAGCTAGGAGCAACACAGCACGTCTCCTAGCTCTTTTTCTATTCCTAAGCCTTATGGCGCATGGCCTTTTCTTTCCACAGGAATGGATTATTTTCGGCTTCGTTTTATCCATATATAGTCTTTTATCATATTCTTACCTAAGGGCAAAATTCGTGGCTGGAGATGAAACCGAACTTGGTTGGACAGATGTTCTGCTCTTAGGAATGATTTGCTTTTCGGTCTTAGGGTTAGTTCATGCCGTTAGAGTTAAGGACGGTTTAATGGAGGCATTGCATTGGGGAATCTTCTGGTTCATCTATCGGTTGGGAGTGCGAATTTCTTCCGATGAAATAGCTAAAAAACACCTAGTTGATTATATAGAATGGCTGGCAATCGTTGTGGCGATCATTGGTTGGCTGCCTTGGGTGAGCAAAGTTGCGGGAAGACTGAGTTCTGTCTTTGGTTATCCCAATGCCACTGCGACATTTCTGGGCGCTGTGCTCTTACTTTATCCACGTAGAAAGTCCGTTCAGATCTTCTTGGGAATTTCGTTACTGGCAACGGGTTCACGCGCAGGGGTAGGTTTATTTTTGATAGTTCTTATGAGTCAACAGATCCTTTTGTGTAGGAAGAAAATAACGGACATTAATGTTAGAGGAGTTTGGGCCATCTTCATTGGGAGTTTTGGGGCAGTTCTCGCGCTGGTCTATAACAGACCAGCTTGGGAGAATCTAACGGCTTGGGGGTTTTCCTCTTCGAGTTGGCAGGAACGGTTGGTCTATTATAAAGATGGGTTAAGCTTAGCTTGGAACGCAGGGGGACTTCCTCAAGCGGGAGGGTGGCTAGCATTTCCTACGATTCAACGCTTTCCTTACTGGACGGCAGATCCCCATTCGAGTTTCATTCATATCCTGTTAAACCAAGGCGTTCTTGGAGTAATAAGTGTGGGGCTCTGGAGTGTTTTTATATTAGTACAGGCTTGGAAGACTTGGGGACATAAATGTGTGCTGCCATCCGGAGCCTTGATCTTTTTAGCACTACATAGCCTGGTGGACGCTGATTTTTTCTTTGGTGCCTTGGGTGTTTTATTTTGGCTGCTTTTTGGGAGCTTTCAAAACAAAGATGAACACCCTATCCCTCTCTTGTTAAAGTGGAATAGATTAGCGGTTAAGTTGAGCAGCAAGGGAATGTTTGTCTTGAGTCTAATCTTGTGTTTATTTAGTGGGAGCACGCTCTTGAATCCAAGACTTTTAGAGAGAGAGGTGATTTGGAATACGCAGGCACGTCTTGAGCGTAAACAGAATCCTACGCAAAGTATTGCACTTTGGAACTTGAGTTTAAACTGGGATCAAACTCAGCTCAGTACGCGGCGAGAGCAGGCTGAGTTGCTATTAAAGCTTGGAAACACAGCAGCCGGATTGAAGGCTGTGGAAGAAGTGCTTCGATGGCAACCGCTTGACTTAGAAGCCTATGAATGGGCCCAATCGGTTATTTGGGATGCTGCAGAGGCACAGCGGCGCACACACCCAGAAGTGTCAAATAGGCTTTATCGCTGGGTCGAGGGTGTGCCAGAAAAAATTGAGGGGAGAGTGGCTAATCTCTCATTATCCGATCGTTTGCTTTGGCAAGCTTACCGAGAGTTTCAAGCATCCCAACATATTAAACTGCTAGCAGAGTATGCTCGACAAAGACAACTCACACAACTCCTGCCCAGAACATAAGTTGTGTGAGGGGGCGAGTTTATGACATTTTTGCTGGTAGTCGTATTAATCTTAGATATTCTATTGTGGAGAGTTGTTTCAGGCCTCGAATGGAGTATCCCGCTTAAATGGCAGGCTCGTATTGAGGCATGGAAGGAAGGGCTTACTAGTAGAACGCAAACGTTAAACTATGTTTGGTACTTGAGCCCAAGAAACAGTGAACTTGAGAAACAGTTTTGGCATCTTAAGATGGTTCTGCCAGGGTTGAGGAAGAAATTTAGGGTCCCAGTCTGGATTGAAGTTAGCATTCATCAAAGCGTGGACCCTAGACAGAAAGGAATCTACATATCTTGTCTTCAGCGTCGGTTTCCAGAACTAGATATTTATGAAGGGGGGGATATTTATGAACTTTTTTCTGACGTTAACTAAAAACGGTAACGTCAGTTTTTCTCCATTTTGGGAGAAAGAAAATCTGGATCCCAGCATCATAAGTTATCTTAGTGCCCCTCTTCCTTTAGCGCTTATTCAAGTCGTTGAGGAGCGACTTGATAGACAAGTTCCCACTTGTTTTTGGCGTAGAGGGTCTAAAGGGAAGGATATAAAACTAGAAATTCTTAAAATACTTAAAGCTTTTGGCGGGGACTTGCTGTGCTTTACTTGGCAGGAACCCAGCTTGGTTTCGTCGATTCGTCAAATTGGATCAGAGCAAAATCACGGAAACGAGCAAGAGGACGAGGTCAGGAAAGCCTTTAATCAGCTGGTCTTAGCAAGACAACTTTCAATTGGAGATCTTCACGGGCTCGCCCGAGAGCTCAGGGTTAAAGAAGAAGAGATCATAAAACTAGCTCATTTTAATGTGGAGCAGGGAAGTGGGCAGTGGATTCCTGCGGTAAAGCCACTGGGCAGTGGTTGGCAGTGTCAACGTTGTGGTGAAAAGAATGTGGATGAGTGGCCAAGTCTTTATGGGATGGCCGCGACGTGTCGAAGTT
Organism: Desulfosporosinus sp.; assembly: GCA_035560775.1. GTDB lineage: Bacteria > Bacillota > Desulfitobacteriia > Desulfitobacteriales > Desulfitobacteriaceae > Desulfosporosinus. The sequence goes on along the minus strand of DATMYU010000185.1, from coordinate 2,962 downwards.
GTGAGAGTATCGGATCAAGCACCTCTTTGAATGTTCTTTATCGAGATCAACGTTCGCTTTTGGACGGTCCTTCTGAGGTTTTGTTTCAGCCGCATTGGGTCTTAACAGAGGCTCAACGTCAAGCCAGCGAACAAGTGCTTGAATTTCTCCAAGACCCCTCAGTGGAAACGGCACTTCTTTGGGCTGCCTGTGGCGCGGGAAAGACCGAGGTGTGTTTCCCGCCTGCCGCTTGGGCTCTGAAGCAGGGGAAATCCGTCCTTTTTGCCGCGCCACGCCAAGATGTTATTAGTGACATTGTACCGAGACTTAAACGAGACTTTCCAGATTATCCGTTTCAAGTATTGACAGGGACAAGCTTGGTTAAATATAAAGTCGGAGGAATGGTACTGGCCACCACGCACCAAGTATTGAGGTTTTGGCGGGCATTTGATGTAATTTTTATGGATGAAATGGATGCCTTTCCTTATCATGGTAGTCGAGCTTTGGAATGGGGATTACAACACGCCCTGCGCCAAGACGGTAAAATGCTCTACTTGTCAGCTACCCCTTCCCGTGACGGATTAAAGGCAGTTCAATTAGGTAAGATGAAGCTAATCCGGCTTCCGGCACGGCACCATCGCAACCCCTTACCAGTTCCGAGTTGGGAAAGATCCCGTCATTCTCTAGAGCCTAAGGGGTGTAAAGACGTAGCGGTAGCTCAGATCGGAACATTACGGGCTCAGGGACCTGTGTTGATATTCGTGCCGAAGATCTCCTGGATTGTTCCGTGGATCAAATGCTTTCGACGACGATTTCCAGATTGGAGTATTGATGGTAGCTATAGTGCAGATCAAGGACGTTCCACTAAGATTGAACAGTTGCGTCAGGGCAAGTTCGATCTTTTTGTGAGTACGACAATTTTGGAGCGTGGCATCACGTTACCGGGAATACAGGTTGTTGTTCTCGCCGCAGATCATCCTGTTTTTGATGAACGGGCTTTAGTGCAAATGGCGGGAAGGGTAGGTCGAACCCGAGAAAATCCAGCGGGCAAGGTCGTTTTTATGGCTGAAAACATGACAGCTGCTATACAGACAGCAGTTCAGTGGATTGAGGAGCAAAATAGTCTGGCTCTGGAGTTAGGGCTTATCGAGGCATAAGCGATGTTCGCTATTCGATATTTGAACCACGAACCGCGAACTACGAACAGGGGGTAGAGACCTTGAAAGGATTTTGGAAGGAAGTAACCAAGCTTACCCATGCTCTCTGGTGTGCGGACGAACATGCTTGTGTATTCTGCGGAGATAAGCATGGGCCGATCTGCCTAACTTGTACGACGGACTATCTTCATCCCGATATGGGACGCTGTTTAGGGTGTGGAAAGTTCATTCTTTCTGAGAAAACACACTGTTTTGACTGCGCTGCAGGTATGGGTCCGAAACAGCTTGATCAGGTTACGGCCTGGGGACATTATACAGGAGGATTAAGGGAATTTATTCAAAGCATAAAATTTAAGGCACACCCTCGACGCTTAATAGAAATCGCACGCCCTTTTTCAGATTGGGCGATTAGTCAGCTTCCGGTTGTTGACGGTGTGGTTGCTGTGCCAATGCACGCAACACGTCTGGCAGAACGGGGCTTTAATCAAGCTGAGGTCATTGCCTCGGCATTACATTGGGAATTAGGGTTGCAAATTATTCCAGGAGTGGAACGAATTGAGTCAACTATATCTCAAGTTCCGCTTTCTCGTCAGGAACGTCTGCATAACCTGAAAGGCGCATTTGCGGTACGGCAACCGGAGTATCTTAAAGGGCGAAGCGTATGGTTAGTGGATGATGTAACGACAACGGGAGCAACGCTTGAAGCTGTGGCAGAAGTTCTTCGAGAAAGCGGTGTTCAGGCGATTTACGGTTTGTGTTTGGCAGCTGGTATGGATAAAGAAAACTTGGCTGGCGCCAAGCCGCAGGCGTAGGCGGCTGCCTAGTTGCACTTATACCACCCGAATTATGCTACCCAAAACTTATATTTTCTGCCCTGGAATAAGCATTATTTCATTCATCAGTGCTGCCGCTTAAGCGGCATGGAAGTCTGTATAGGTATAAAGAACACTTGGCTGTAGCCAAGCCTTAGCACAGGCGTGCCCTTCTCGCTCCCACGGCGCACAAGCCATCCTTGGCAGCGCTCTAATCTCGAACGTCCTGTTCGAGTCTTGGTACAGGGACACTTGGTCATCCTTGGCCAGCTGAAGCCTAGTGCATTTATACCACGCATACTTTCTGATTGGCTAAAAAAGACTTGTGCCTTTGGATAATTAGAGTTATAATAACTAATGGATGGGCACAGCCTATTACATTTTTTTACGTAAGGGGAATATCTTTCATGGCCTTTGAAGACAAAGATCTAGTATGTAAAGACTGCGGAGCTACTTTTACTTTCACAATTGGAGAACAAGAATTCTATGCTGAAAAGGGTTTCGAAAACGAACCACAACGTTGTCGTGAATGCCGTAATATACGCAAAACAAACCGTAATTCACAAGAAGGAAGATCACGTGAAATGTTTACAGTTGTTTGTGCGGATTGCGGAGTAGAAACACAAGTTCCTTTTCAACCAACCTCAGATCGTCCAGTATACTGCCGCGAGTGCTATCAACATCATCGTCCAGCTCGGGAACAATACTAATTCAAACGTATTGAATTAGGGTATTTTGACATTGACAAGCATTGATTGACATTTCGTCAATCAATGCTTTTTTGTGTGTTCGTATTAATAATTTTCCGACAAAAGGTTTTTTCAACAAGTTTATCCACAATTATTTCGTGAAAAATAGCGCGTTCTCAACACTTATCCACATTATCCACAGGTGCCTGTGCGTAACTATGGGGGATAAATCGTATCTTTTTGGGCATGCGTCTGTCGAAGTATGCGATACATCAAGATCGAATATCGAGGAGTGTGTGTTGAATTTTAAGATTTTGTGTAATTT
>DATMYU010000184.1:0-2264 GCA_035560775.1 Desulfosporosinus sp. | reverse complement strand
GTCCGTTATGGTGGATTTCTTATGCTCTTCACTTAGGTATCTACTTTCTGATGTGTTGGACGATATTATTAGTAATTGGTGTATTTTCTATACCCAATGGGGTTGCTGTAGAGAACTTGAACGTCTGGGGATCGTTGATTTACTACCTAACTGTTCTAACGGGCATTTGCGGTCTTGCACTAGCTACTTTAGGATCTGGGGCATTATTTCTGCGCAGGCTGTTTGACAATACTTTGAAAAAGCATACAACGCCTCAAGAATATTTTAATCTGTTGCTCATTTTTGTTGCTCTTGTTACTGGGATCATGACCTGGGGCACTGATTTATCCTTTGGTACTGCACGAGAAGTAACAGGAAGTCTTGTTACTTTTGCTCCTTTTGCAGCCACTACCCTTCAAACTCTAAACATTATACTAGTCGGAATTATGTTGATTTATATTCCTATCAGTAAGATGAGCCATTATGTAGGGAAGTATTTTACGTTCCATAAGGTTCTCTGGGATAATGACGCAAATCTCAAAGGAAGCGCGATCGAGCATGAAATCAAAAAAGCATCAACCTTCAAACCAACCACCACTTGGTCTGCCCCTCATCTTAAACCACCCACCGCACCCGGAAAATAACTTGAATCGTAGTGTTGATTTTATGGAAAAGGAGATCAAAGTATGATTAATTCAAAAGATCTATGTCCAAAGGATTTGGGACGACGCTCTGATGAGCAACTGATCAAACTGGAACTAGATCAATTAATACCTTTGTTACCGCCGTATGATAAGCCTGGAATGGAATCTCAACTAACGGATCCCAAGCCCGCCTGGAAAGAAAAGTACTGCACTACCTTAGATGGCTATGTAGGTATAGGAACCTTAGTTCGTCCGAAAACTAAAGAGGAAGAAGACGAATTTGTGCGGAAGTTTCTCGTTGGTTTAGAAAAGATCTTTTCTGATGCCAATAATGGGGTGCTTCAACCGCTTATGCTGACCTACGATTACTGTGCGAAATGCGATACCTGTTCAAGCGCCTGTCATATCTATGAAGCGACAGGAGACAACGAGATGTACCGGCCGATTTTCCGTTCTGAGGTTCTTCGCAAAATCATGAAGAAGTATTTCACCACGAGTGGAAAACTCTTAGGCGGTTTTGTAGGGGCAGATATCGATGTAAACTGGGAAACGATTGCTCGTCTGGGGGAATTATCCTACCGTTGCAATCTTTGTCGGCGCTGTGCACAGACCTGTCCTTTAGGCTTGGATAACTCCCTGCTCGCCAAAGAAATTCGCAAGATCTTTAGCCAAGAGATGGGAATTGCTCCAACTCCTATTCATGCCAAAGGTTCGCTGAACCAGCTGAAGACCGGATCGTCGACTGGCTTAAATAAATTAGCCTTTTTAGATACCCTTGAGTTTTTAGAAGAAGATACCGAAGAGCGATTTGGCATTAAACTTAAATTCCCTGTGGATAAAAAAGGTGCCGATATCCTTCTAATTCACAATGCAGGTGAGTTTATTGCTTGGCCGGAAAACCCTGTTGCCTTTGCCATTCTTATGAATGCAGCTGGTTTAAACTGGACTCTTAGCAGTGAGGTTTTGGGGTATGACAGTGTTAACTATGGTCTCTGGTATGATGATCCTATGGCTAAAAAGCTCGCCTTAGGCCAGATGAAAGTAGCCAAAGACTTAGGCGTCAACCGCATAGTGATAGGTGAATGTGGGCATGCCCACAAAGCTGCGGCGCTTGTAGGCGACCGCATGGCCGCCGCTGACGCTAAGGTTCCAGTCGAGAGCTGTTTCCCCATGTTTTGGGATATCGTCAAGAATAAACGCGTAAAATTCGACCCCAGCAAGAACAATTTCCCAGTAACTCTCCACGATCCTTGTAATGTGGTGCGCCAAATGGGAATTGTAGAGCCACAACGGAATGTCGTCAAAGCATTATGCCCTCAGTTTAGAGAAATGGCACATCCTGGAACAGAAAACTACTGTTGCGGTGGGGGTAGTGGGTTTGCGATTATGAATGACGCAAACTTCCCCCAGTTTAGAACTCAAATTGCTTCGCGGGTGAAGTTTAATCAGATCCTGGGAGCCTTTAAGGACGAAATAGCTGACCCTTCAATTGTTAAATATATTTGTGCTCCTTGTTCTAACTGCAAGGGAGCTATGCGTGGCATTCTGGAACACTACGATGCAACTGAGAAGTTTAATCTCCAATATTCTGGTTTATCCGAACTAATGGTGAACGCTATGGTGGATCTGAAGGTCCCTTAC
>DATMYU010000183.1:0-7190 GCA_035560775.1 Desulfosporosinus sp. | reverse complement strand
TGAATGAAGTGTATAATCGTGGGGAAAATACGTTGAGCCTGCTTTTAAAACTGTGTAAGGCAACTAAGATTACTTACCCCTCAACTTCTTTGCTAAGTCCTGTAGATCTTCGGGAAAAGGAGCTCGTATAACTACGGGATTGCCGGTCGCGGGATGTTGAAAAGCATAAATTGAGGCGTGTAAAGCTTGGTGGGTAAGAAACGTGGTATCACCACCATAAAGATCATCACCGAGCAAAGGGTGCCCTATCCCTTCACAGTGTACGCGGATTTGATGGGTACGTCCGGTTTCTAAGATAAACTCAAGAAACGTGGCATTGGGGTAACGGTGAAGGACACGAAATAGCGTGCGGGACGGCATACCATCGGGATGGATTTGGCGTTTGATAAAACTATCAGGGGCAAACCCGATTGGATCGTCGATGCTTCCTTCATTTTCTCGCACAACTCCCTCAACGAAACCAAAGTAGCGTTTGTGGATTTGCCCATGCTCCAGTTGCCAAGCGAGTTGTTGATGGGCGAATTGATTCTTAGCGATGATGACGACGCCGGAGGTATTGCGGTCAATTCTGTGAATTGGACGATACAGGCGATGCTCCCCATTGCGTTCCCAATAGCCGATGACAGCGTTTCCTAGTGTGTTAGTGAGATAACGGTGTGTCGGATGAACCACTTGTCCCACCGGTTTATTGACAGCTAAAAGGTATTCATCTTCGTAGAGAATAGCAAGTGGAAGGTCTTCGCCTGAAATGTTGGCTTCCTCATCGGTGAAGAGTTGAATTGATAACGTTTCTCCTTCTTTGCCTCTTGCGGTTAAATAGGTGAAGCTTCCATTAACCCAAACACGTTCCCCTTGTTTTAGCCGTTGTAACAACCTAAGCGAGAAATGGAATTTATGGAGCAGGATGGTTAGATATTTCTGACCGGAGTCCTCCGCTTGCAAACGGTATTCCCACTTAGTATGTTGTGTGTTCATAGTTCCTCCTTGTAATACTACCATGGTTAATAGATGCGTTGACTAAGCTTTATTATCATAAAAGTAGAGAGATAAAAAGGTGAATTTATCAAGTGTGAAGAATAACTCTATAATTAAGTGTCTTCGTTAGATTGAGATTGTAAGGAGGCCCAATATGAAAGACCCCCGCATAGAAAAACTTGCCGATTCCTTAGTTAATTATGCAATTGCGCTTCAACCAGGTGAAAAAATCCTTATTGAAGTGATAGGAGTAGACATTCCACTCGCCCAAGCTCTTGTGCGTTCTGTTTATCAAGCGGGTGGTTTACCGTTTTTGTCCACCGTTAATCATACCTTACTGCGTGAAATATTGAAAGAACTCACGGTGGAGCAGGCGGAAGCCATGACTCGTTGGGACCTCGCTCGTATGCAAGAAATGCAGGCCTATATCGGAATTCGGTCAGGAGAAAATGCGAACGAATGGGCGGATGTCCCCAGTGAGGCTATGAAGATTTATGCGTCCCACTATCAAAAACCAGTGCATTCGGAGCAACGGGTGGGGCATACCCGTTGGTGTGTGTTGAGATATCCGAACGCTTCTATGGCTCAGTTAGGGAATATGAGTATTGAAGGGTTTGAGGATTTTTACTTTGATGTCTGTAACTTAGATTATTCTAAGATGTCGCGAGCTATGGATCCGCTGAAAGAACTTATGGAGAAAACTGATAACGTACGCATCCTTGGGCCGGGAACTGATTTGGTGTTCTCCATTAAAGGGATGCCGGCCATTAAATGTGATGGACACGTAAATATCCCAGATGGCGAGGTATTTACAGCTCCGATAAAGGAATCGATTAACGGTCGGATCAGTTATAATACCCCATCGCTTTACCAAGGCTTTACGTATGATAACATCGTGTTGGAATTTAAAGACGGAAAGATTATCAAGGCGACTGCGAACGATACAAAACGTATCGAGTCTGTCTTTAATACAGATGAGGGAGCCCGTTACGTGGGAGAATTTGCCATCGGAGTAAATCCTCATATTCAAACGCCGATGAAGGACACATTGTTTGATGAGAAAATAGATGGGAGCTTTCATTTCACCCCGGGATCTTGTTATGATGATTGTAATAATGGAAATAAATCCGCTATTCACTGGGATTTGGTGTGTATACAAAGATCTGATTATGGTGGTGGCGAGATTTACTTTGATGAGACGTTGATTCGTAAAGATGGGCGCTTTGTTTTGCCGGAACTTGAGGCTTTGAACCCGGAGAACCTAAAAAGTTAATTAATAATGGACAGGAAGTCGGTTGAAAATAGTTATGATAGCTAAACGATTACGCTTGATTTATAATCCTAACGCTGGTCGGCGAAAATTAACCGGACAGTTGGACACAGTGATCCGCATTTTTCAAGAAAGCGGGTATGAGGTATCTGTACACAGAGGAGGTTCTCCCGAAGATATTGAACATATAGCCTCCCAAAGTACGGATGTTGAACGTTTGGTTATTGCAGGAGGAGACGGCAGTATTCATCAGGCTGTCAACGGGTTGCTGAAGATTTCGGCAGAAAAACGTCCTACGCTGGGTATTTTGCCCGTGGGAACGGCTAATGATTTAGCCTTCGCGTTGCGTTTGCCGAAAAGTATTCCTGACGCTTGCAAGGTCATTGCCAAAGGAAAAACATTTGAAATGGATACCGGCAAGGTCAATGATCGCTATTTCGTCAATGTGGCTAGCGCGGGGCTATTAACAGATGTTTCTCAAAAAGTCGACATTCGAGTCAAAAACACGCTCGGGCAATTAGCTTATTTTCTTAAAGGTATTGAAACCCTTCCTTCCTATCGGCCCTTTCGAGTAGAGGTTGAGCATGATGGACAACAATATAGTGAAGAAGTTGTTTTGTTTATGGTCGCAAATGGCCTCTCGGTAGGGGGACTAAGGCAACTTGTGCCCAAGGCTTCCTTGACTGATGGGAAGCTGGATGTATTAATGGTTCCCTCAGCAGGTTGGCCGGAGACAATTCGTCTCCTCGTGAGCATTTTGAGCGGAGAAAAAGCAGAAAATGAAAATATCAAAGAATTCCAAACGTCCAAAGAACTGACAATTCGAACAGATCGGCCGATTAGTTCGGATCTTGATGGAGAAAGTGGTCCAGAAAGTACATGGCATATTCAAATCGGGCCAAAGATTTCAGTGTTATATTAACATTGGGGACAATATCTTGACTTAGTTATTTTTTGAAGGAGGGATTTCATGATCGGCACATCGTTTCAACAGGAGATCTTGAAAAGACTCAGTGATCTAAGTCCAGTCTATATCGTTGGCGGCGCTGTTCGCGATGCGCAATTAGGGATTCCTTCAAAAGATGTGGATGCGGTTACGGCACTTCCCATCCAAGAGATCGCTAAAATAATGTCAGATTGGGGGTATACTCCTCATTTAATAGGCGCGAATCAGCAGACGGTCAGTTTGTTCAAGGAGACAGAACGCGTAGACATCGTGTCCTTCTCTGGAAAAGTTGAAACAGATGCCCTACGTAGAGATTTTACACTGAATGCTATTTACCAGGATGTTCAAACAGGAGAGATCATTGACCCGGTAAGCGGGCTTCAGGATTTAAGGGATAGACGACTGAAAGCATGTGGATGTGCAGTAGATCGTTTTAAAGAAGATCCGCTTAGAATTTTACGCCTTGTACGGATGGCTGTAAGGTACGATTGCAACATCGATCCTAAGACATGGCAGGCTGCAGTTGATCTCGTCCCGCTAATACAAGATGTCTCAGTGGAACGAATAACGGAGGAATTGGGACGAATCCTTACTTTAGAAGACATTGACAAGGCCATAGGGTTGCTTGATGATTTGGGATATTTTCAAGAGTATATTCCTGAACTGGCTAGGCTAAAAGGATTAGTGCAAAATCGTTATCATACAAAAGATGCTTGGGAACACACTCGGCATGTCGTAAGAAATACGCCTTCTTGCCTGCTTTTACGTTTAGCTGCATTATTTCACGATCTAGGAAAATGGGAAACAGCGAGTCGGGAATGTTATGTCTGGGGAACCGTTCTGCTTACAGATCAAGGTTACAAAGTTGATGGATTTAAGTTAGAAGGGAAAAATCCGGAGCGCTGGACAAACAAGGAGGTAGAAGTCCACGGAGGAAGGTTGGATAACTACTCAGATATTATCATCGTAAAGCGTATCAAAGCGGCACACTTCATGCCAAAGAGACGTTTGGAGATGGTCGCGGAAGGAAAGCGGCACTTCCTACATCACGAAAAGGAAAGTGCTCGTTTAGTCAAAGAAATCTTCTCCCGCTTTCGATGGAGTATGGTCCTTCCTGGAGGGAGTAAAGGAGAACGGGACGTTCATTTTTTAGTCAGGAATCATATGATGGGGACACTGACCTTTATGAGTGATATAAAAGAGGAAGTGGAAGACACTAAGCTTCGCAATAAGGCCCGCCGCTTTGCTTGGGAAATAGGTTGGAATGGGCAATGTTTTGACACGCAAAGGGTAGAGAATTTGCTCGATTTGTGGAAAGCAGATTTCCTTGGAGGGAAGCAGGATGCCGAAAAGCGTAAAGACCGGCTTGAGTGGATTCAGAGCGAAATCAGAAAAGCATGTGCTGTCTTAATGGAACAATCTACCTTGCTTGATTGGGCGTATTTCCAAGAATTCGTCCGTGAAAAAGGGTTAGAAGGGGAACAATTTGGTCGGTTTAAAGAACAGGTTCGTGGGCAAGTGATGACTAACACAAAGTATAGTCTGACAGATCCACGATTTCTTGAACGGGAATACGGAATATTTTGGAATCCAGGATCAGTAACCTCTTTCACAAAGAATAATTGAAGGGAAAATATACTTTTCCCTATATGAATTCTGAAGTTATAATATTTTAACGAAAGGAGCTGCAATTTTTTTGGAAAAACGTTGGCGTTGTACTGTGTGTGGGTATATCCATACTGGCGAAAACCCACCTGAGATTTGTCCAGTTTGTGGTGTGGACGCAAGCTTCTTTGAGCTTGTTGCTCAAGATGATGAAGCTAGTATTCCCTCTGAACCAAAAGCTGCTGTTGTAAAGCCAGTAATTGCTCAACCAGATAGAGAAGCAGCTATTCGACAAGCGCTTTTCCGGATTTCGTACGGCCTTTATATTATTACCACGCAGGCTGAAGGTCGAGACAATGGCCAATGTGCCAATACTTGTTTCCAAATCACCTCAGATCCGGCGAGGTTGGCCATCGGGATCAATAAACAGAATTTCACCCATGAATTAATTCAGAAGAGTGGTAAGTTTGGGGTTTCAGTACTAAACCAAACAGGACAGGATTACGCACGACGGTTTGGATATCGTTCGGGTCGTGATGCCGATAAGTTTGAAGGAGTGGCAGTCCATCGTGGAGAGTCGGGAGTCCTTTTACTTGATGATGCGCTTGTAACCATGCAAGCTACGGTTCTGAACCAGATGGATGCTGGGACACATACGTTATTCTTAGCAGACGTTACCAATGGGGAAATACTCCAAGAAGGAGATCCGATGACCTACGCCTTTTTTAGGGCAAGTAAGTAAGGCGCTCAAAAAAGGGAAAGCGGAAGCTGCGGAACTGGCTCGTAAAGCCGGAAATACCGAGGCAGCGGAATTCTAAAGAGTGTCTAAAGACGAAGGTCGGCATGCATCTGCTTTTAACGGGCAGTTGAACCGCTTGTCCTAGTAAGTAAGGACAGATTTAAAGCTACAACCCCCTCGTGAACATATCGTGAGGGGGTCTTTTTAACTTATTGATTCCATTAATTAAAGAATCTGCAATAAGTTATTGCTCATTTATGCTTTTTTGCTATGAGGTATAATGAAATATCTGAGAGGACTAAAACCCAGGGAGGATGCCTATGAACTTTCTTGATCAGATACAGTGGAAAACGAACATAAAAAGATGGGGTCAGGAGTTGGGCTTTGTTTCTATTGGGTTCACCTCGGCGGAACCGATTAATAGTCTAGTCCCATTGTTAGAAGCGCGAATTGATCAAGGGGTGTCGACTCCTTTTGAAAGCAAGGAAATCAAGTTACGGATCGATCCCAAAGCGGTTTGGTATTGTTGTCAGACGATCGTGACCTTGGCCTATCCGCTCCCTTTTTCGTCCTTCCCGCAGGAAGGGGAGGGAGATATTTCGCGCTCTGCTGTAGGGGAAGACTATCATCATTTTATGGAGCAAAAGATAATTTGTTTAGTTGAGATAATGACTAACAATGGCTGGTCGGGTACATCACAGTGGCAAGTAGACACTGGTCCACTAATTGAACGTGCCTTTGCACTTAGGGCAGGGATTGGCTGGATTGGACGAAACCAAAACTTGATTATTCCAGGATACGGTTCTTTTGTGGCCTTAGCCCTGCTCCTTATAGATCAAGAGATTGAACCGGATCAACCCTCCAGACCAGGCCAATGTGGAACCTGTCTAAGGTGTGTCCAAGCATGTCCAGCGCAAATCCTTGGGAAAGACCCGTTTACGGCCAAACACTGCGTCTCTTATCTTACCCAAAGTAAAGAGGTGCTCACGCCTGAAGAGTGCGAGCGACTTGGCTTGAGAGTATTTGGCTGTGACACTTGCCAAGAGGTTTGTCCGCATAACCAAAAAAGAATTGAGGAAGAACTTGCGGCCTCATCCCATTCCACGCTTCAGCGTGGCGTCGATTTAATGGAAATTCTTAATTTAACTAAAGGAGAGTTTCAACGACGTTTTAAAGTCACAGCCTCTAGCTGGCGTGGAAAGGGAGTTCTTCAGAGAAATGCCTTTTTAGCCCTGCGCAATCTGCAAGATGGACGTAGCAAAGAATGGCTGGTTGAACACGGAAACGATCAAACGGTACCGCCAATCATCACGCCCTATAGGCGTTGAATTTATCGGCAAACTTTTTAATTCCGTCAACATCAAGCTTGGTAACATCCGAGGTAACACCATCTATCATTTTAATGATTTTGCGTTCAAAGAAATTCAAGTTGGAAAGGATAAACTCTCCCCCAAACAATCCATTGGAAACTGAGAGTTTTCTTAATTTTAGAGGGTAAGCTGTTTCAAATTGTTTGTTAGCTTTATCTCCTTCGTACATGCAGCAAAGAAAAAGGCCAAGTTTTTTAGTCGCTAAATCGGTTTGGTTTTGCTTAATGAATTGTTTGAGTTTTGATTTAACAGAACCAGCATAAATTGAACTTCCTAGTATTATAG
>DATMYU010000182.1:0-2764 GCA_035560775.1 Desulfosporosinus sp. | reverse complement strand
CAATATTTATTGCCCACGTTAGGCATAGAAAGATAAAAAAGATAATGAAAGTTTTTCGTGCTTCATTCATGTGTCAACAACTTGTGAAAATTCCTAATAAGAGTTTTCAACAGAACTGCGAAAGGTGGCCGGGTATACATGGGCATTTCTGTGGTTTCTCCAGCGATCTTATCGCATGTATGAGCTGAAGACCAACCGGTAGTCCGTATTTTGTGCATACGATTGCTTTTCATTTACGTGTCTCTTTTTTTGCCCTGTTATTCTTGCACGATCTACCGTATAACCTTGTAGTCGCTGCCCTTTCCCTTCGAGCTTCCCATAACTGCAAGCATTGTTATGCTTTCCACTCTCCTTTTAATCCAAAAGCGATTTCACCCACTCCGGCTTCTTTGAGAGCGCACATCCCCCGTTTGATTCCATGAGATTATCGCGATTCTCTCTCAGTGCTTTAAACAACTTGGAATTGAGAGCCTCTTTCAGCGGCATGTCCAGAATGCTGCATTCTGAGTACGGGGCGAAAGGACAAGGCTCGACGTCTCCAGAGGCGCTGATGTGGAGGAAACCTCTTCCGGAGGACAGGCAGCCTCCAAAGGCCTTCTCATCACCTGGGAACCCGATGTAAACGCCGGGCTGGCTTGCCCTGAAGACAGCCATTTTAGCAAGGATCTTGTCCCGTTGCGCATCTGTAACCACCCAGTCCTCTGTACCTTTCATGACAGGGTTATACTCGACGTAGATAAATGCTTTGCAGCCGTGCTCCCTCATGACCTGAACGAAGTTCTCGTCCGTGATGGTTTCGTAGTTTGACTGAGTGACAGTGAGCGATACACCAAAGAAGATGTCTCTTTCGTGAAGCTTCGCCATGTCTTTTATCAACCGGCCGTAAACACCGGCGCCCCTGCGCAGGTCCGTTATGTTCTCGTGGCCTTCCATGCTAAGTATCGGGATGACGTGCCTTTGTTCCTTGAACTTTCCCAGCACGGCGTCGTCGATGAGGGTCCCATTCGTGAATAATGTGAAGATCATATCCGGGAAGTTTTTAGTAACATCGAATATGTCCGGCCTGGTCAATGGCTCTCCACCTACTATTAACACAATGGAGACACCCAGCTCACTTGCCTGCCTTAGTACGCTCGTCAGACTGGCCGTGTCCATTTCAGTTTTTTGTTCGCGGGGAACAAGCCGTGAGTAGCAGCCCACACAGTGCAAATTACATTTGTTGGTAACGCTGAGTATTATCACTGGAGGCACATGGAGCCCCTTCTCCTCGTTCTTCTGCCTGATTGAGGCCGCCTTTTTCTGTGCCATCGAAGCCCTGACGAAAAAGGCAGCCATGGCAGGGTTCTTTAGAGAGACGCTCAGCGCATCGCTGAATATGCTCTTGATGAGATCGTTAACCATGCGATTGAGATCGTTATTGTTTTCCATAAGAAATCCCCATCAAACGTCGACATTCTCCTTACAAGTAGAATATCCATTCTTGACCATCAGCCGATTTCTGTCCTGGCTGGTCGTTGTTTCTTTACACTCATAAGCAAAAACATAGCTTACCATTTCAATTCCTTAAGAAGCGTCTATTGATATAGTACGTTTAGTTCACGAGCAAATTTGTTGCTAAAGGCTATAAACTGCTCCAGGGAACCTACAATAAGAATTGCAGAGTTCTCTTTAATGCCGCCTAAGGAATTGTGAAATGCGCAAACTAACTGCGGTGAAAGTTGCATAGTTCGTTTCTGGGAGGTGAGGAATGAGTAATCTTTCCTTCCTATACGACTGAGGCAACCTGTAGAGCCAGCCAGGCCGTTAAAAGCCAAACAGTTAATAGACCGCCGAGTCCATTTAAAAACTTAAATATCCTATCAATAATATTTTTCAATTTTCTTTCCTATATTTTACTGGCCTTTGTAAGAGCAGGTTGTAACCGGAAGCTTTATCTTATTTCTTAGAATCTCTTTTTCGTTTAATGGAAGAAAGTATTTAAAAAGCCTGTTTTTCCGGTCTCAAGGCTCAACTCGGGACTGAAAAGTTCATGAGGTCTTCTGATAGCCCCATATATTTAAAGATAGATCTACAATTAGATCCGTCAGGGATTCCTCGCTTATGAGAGGTACATTGTAGAGATAAATCGTACTGAAGACGAAAATGCTTTTTACCGTGAGCCCCCAGTACAGAAGAACTTCCAGAGGATTTTTATCGCCGATCTCAACGCCATTGAAACGGCAAAAAAATTCGGATGCGGCTTTATAGTCCATAATGTCTGTTTTTTTGATTTCTTCCTGGATTTCACTATCGAGCAGCGAGGTCATGATCAATGCCTTTATCAAAGAACTGTTATCTTTGTAGAATTGCTGCATATTTTTTATAACATCCCTTATATAGCCAGGAAAATCATAAAAATCAACAGTTTCGGGCTGTTTTATCCTCAATAGCTCGTCCAGATATTGATAACTAATTTCCATAAGAATATTATACTTGCCTCCCGGGAAATATTTATAGATCAGTCCTATACTCACACCGGCAGCCTCAGCTATGTCCCGAATGGTCACATTTTCATAACCTTTTGTCTCTATCAGCATGAACATGGCGTCCTGAATAGAGATAATTTTCGCCTTTTTGTCCCGTTTGGTGCTCTTTTGATCGTCTTGAACAGTTTTTTTATCCTGCATCTGATATCTCCTAAGTGAACAATGTTCAAAACCTTTATCAATAAGTTGTATGCATTAATTTTCTAAGTGAACAATGTTCAAAACCATTATTAATAAGT
>DATMYU010000181.1:0-3308 GCA_035560775.1 Desulfosporosinus sp. | reverse complement strand
TATACCCCCTAATTGAAAGGAGACTTATTCAAATGATTATCGGTGTACCAAAAGAAATTAAGAATAATGAAAGCCGCGTTGCACTCACTCCTGCTGGTGTTGTAGCATTTCGAAAACATTGTCACCAAGTTGTAATTGAAGATAAGGCCGGTGTTGGTAGTGGAATCAGTAATGAGGAATACATTGCTGCTGGTGCTCAAATCTTGGCTACTCCGGCAGAAGTTTATGCCAGCGCAGAAATGATCATGAAAGTTAAGGAGCCTCTGGCTTCAGAATATGAGCTGTTTAAAGACGGACAACTGTTGTTTACTTATCTTCACCTAGCGCCTGAGCCCGAATTGACGGCGGCCTTACTGAAGAAACGTGTCGTAGGGATTGCTTACGAAACTGTTCAGCCTGCTGACGGTAGTCTCCCCCTACTCATACCTATGAGTGAAGTGGCCGGCCGTATGTCAATTCAAGTCGGTGCCCAGTTCTTGGAAAAGCAATATGGCGGAAAAGGGGTCCTCTTGGGAGGTGTCCCTGGGGTTCCTCCCGCTAAAGTTGCTATTGTCGGTGGGGGTATCGTTGGTATTAATGCCGCTAAAATGGCCATCGGTTTTGGAGCAGATGTTACTATTTTGGATGTCTGCAATACTCGCCTTCGCTATTTGGATGATATCTTTGGTTCGCGGATCAAAACTTTAATGTCCAACAGTTACAATATCAGGCATGCTGTAGCAGAGGCCGATTTGTTGGTAGGAGCAGTTCTGATCCCCGGTGCGAAGGCTCCCAAGCTTGTTACCGAGGAAATGGTTAAGGCAATGAAGCCGGGATCAGTGATCGTTGATGTTGCTATTGATCAGGGGGGAAGCGTAGAAACGATTGATCATGTGACCACACATCAAGAACCAACCTATGAAAAGTTCGGGGTCATCCACTATAGTGTCGCCAATATGCCGGGAGCCGTTGCTCGTACTTCAACCTTCGCTTTGACCAATGCTACGTTGCCTTATGCGCTTATGCTCGCTGACTTGGGCTATGCTGAGGCCATCAGAACCGACCTTGCGCTAGTTCGCGGTGTAAACGTGATTCACGGTAAACTAACCTATAAAGCAGTTGCCGAAGCGCTCAATCAGGAGTACACTCCGTTGAGAGAAGTTACGGAAGTTCCCTCTGGTTTTTAGAAAGTAGGAGCACGCTACATCGAGCCCCTACAAGAAGGGACCGCCTTCAGTTAAGTTTTCATATAGCTCATGACTAGTATTCTCTTTACTTGGGATGACAAGACTGACTGTAGTAAGTCCTTGTTCCGGCACTAGTTTAATCCCGAACTCCTTGCCAAATTGAAGTTGCAGGCGTTTATGAACATTGCGCAGACCAATCCCTATAATCGGGTGTTCCTGGTTCAAATCAATTGTAGAGTAGTGTTGGGGCATGCCCACTCCATCATCAATTACCGAGATTTCTACCCTGTTGTGTGCTTTTTTACCCTTGATCCAGAGGTGACCAATACCCTCTTTCGGCTCTAGTCCGTGGATACAGGCATTCTCTACCAAAGGTTGCAAACTTAAAAATGGGATTCGGATTGTTCGGAGGTCTGCTGGAACATCGATAGATACTTCCAGTCGATTTCCGAACCTGTTTTTTTGAATAAGCAGATAGCTTTCTACATAATGCAGCTCCTCCAGTAAGGAAACCAGTTCTCCTGGATGATCTAAATTATGCCTCAGTAAATCCGAGAGGGCGAAAAGTGTCGTTAAGCCTTTTTCATTTTCAGAGAGAGTGACTAAACTGATGATCGTATTTAGAGTGTTGAATAAAAAGTGGGGTTTGATTTGAGCCTGTAAGTTTTTTAACTCGGCCTTATGTAAGGTGTGTTCAAGTTCTACGATAATTCGCGCATCCTCAGCGGCTTTGAGTTTCTCTCTGCTTAACTCTTCTTGCATCTTAGCTCGATAGATCAGTTCGACGATATAACTAACCACAAATTGAATAAGTCCGCCGGCAGCTTGGCATTTTTCCATGCTTATAACTTGGATTTCCTCAAAAGTTTGGGTCAAGTGTTGGGGATCAAGGCCCAAGTCAGCAGTAGCCTGAAGCATATTTGCGGTCTCTTGAGCCTGCGGTTTGGCGAGGTGCATCTGACCACAGGTAATGGACCCATAAAATTGAGCATCCAACATAATCGGTACGGACATTAGCATAACACCCGCATGGCATTTGCCCATACATGAGTTACCTTGCTTTACGGTTTGAAAGCCCAGTTGCGCATTGGAATCAATACATCGCTTTAGACCAGTCTCTTTAGAGCGGATGCTACGGCAAAATCCATAAAAATAATCATGCTCAACTACAGGAGCGCCCATGGTATCATTAATATCAATGGTAATGTCAGTAGCTTTAGTAAAGGTTTCGATAATTCGAACCAGCTTGTCTTTTTCAATGAGTTCAAATAGGCTCTTTGGATTATGCTCCATAGATTCCTCTCCTTAGAAAATGTCCCCAAATGGATACTGAGAGATTATTTTGCTTTTTTCAGGCAATAGTATAGTATAAATATATCATACAGTAGTTCATGCAGATAAGGAGGAAAAAATGTTTAAGAAGAAAGTTATTATTGTAGCAACTATCATCGTAATGATGGTTGCTCTGGCAGGTTGTGCGAAAAAACCTGCCACTCCTGTAGTACCTCAAGCAGGCACATCCGTTTCTCCGGAAGGTCATCCCGCTGAAACTCCAGCTCAACCAGGGGGCAAGGTGAAGCAGGCTGACGTAGAGACCAAAATAAATGACTTGCTTAAGAAAAATTACCCCGGCGACTGGAAAGCTTCCGGAAGCACTTTAAGTAAGGGTTCCTATACTGAAAATGGCAATTATAAGATGGCGGATGAAGTTGCAGCCTTGTTCCCGGGTACCATGGGAGTATCTGTTTTCGTTGGTGAAGAAAGAATTTCTTCCAATATTACACGACAAGATACTGGTGAAAGAGTTCTGAAAGATTATCCTACCCCGCTCACGGTTGGCGAGGTTATGAAAAGTGGTACGACTACCAGTACGCTAAGCAGCGGGTATCTGAAGGTCTATGTACCTTTTAAGGATAGCAGCGCTAAGACTGTTGCAGTTATGACGGTGTCAGTACCCCAGATATAAAATGAAAACCGAGGTGTGGCCTCGGTTTTTTCGTATTTATGCATCAAGCTCCTCTAGGAGTTCTTTTTTTGTCCCCTAACTTCAGATAATTTGCTATGGATAACCGGAAGTTAATTTCCAATTCTAATTATTACGGGTATGAGTATGGGTTGGAGACAAGTCTGAAGAGAAAGAAG
>DATMYU010000180.1:0-3882 GCA_035560775.1 Desulfosporosinus sp. | reverse complement strand
CATCAATCGCAGCTTCTTTGTCCTTGCTTTCAACAGCATTAAGCATACATCCTCGTGAATAATGTTCAAAGACTATAGTACCAACTCTGTTGATCGCGGCACGAACTGCGGCCACTTGTACCAATACGTCAACACAATATTGGTCGCCATCAACCATACGTTGAATCCCTTTGACTTGGCCTTCGATTTTCTTCAGCCGACGAATGATATCCTCTTTGGCCTCTGGATAAGGGGTCGAATTCACCATACCACGTCTTCCTCCGATACCCTTAGGGGGTAACTATAATATTATTATAGCTAATAACCACCACCCTGTCAAACCGTTAGAAAAATTAATTTACTAAGCATAGAAACGTGTATTTCTTCTTCGACGTAACCCAACCTAGCGAATGCAATGACATTGCAAAGAGAACCATTCAGAGGAGGAGCGTGTCGAGTGCCGTTAGCGAAGCGTAAAGGCGCACCGTGGGACTTATCCACGGATGGACTGATGTCGATTGTGCCATGGACGGCAAACAATCGGCGCACTTCAGGTATTACCCCGCGGTTTAGGTGCGTTAGCTTAGCCAACAAACGAGCCGGCTACTCCTTACCATCCTTGGCACCGCGGCATCAGTCCATCACGGCACTTTGCCATCCTCGGCAGCGTTCAAATCTCGAACGTCCTGTTCGAGTCATGGACAAGCCTCCGGGAACTGTGGTAAACGTGCAATTTTATTTCATCTCAATATTCGTCTTAATGTGTAACTCTTTTAATTGTTTATCAGCTACCTCTGAAGGAGCCTGGGCCATCATATCCGATGCGCTCTGGGTTTTCGGAAAGGCAATCACGTCTCGAATGTTATCTTTCCCAGTTAAAAGCATAATCATCCGGTCCAGCCCGAAGGCAATCCCACCGTGTGGTGGTGTACCAAATTCGAAGGCTTCCAAAAGATACCCGAATTTGGCAACCGATTCTTCCTGGGATAATCCCAGCAAATTGAACATCTGCTCTTGAACCCCACGGCGATGAATCCGAATACTCCCTCCTCCAAGCTCAGTACCGTTAAGTACCATATCATACGCTTTAGAGCGAACTTTAAGTGGTTCCGTCTCGAGGAGTTGCAAATCTTCGTCCATAGGCGCAGTAAATGGATGGTGAATAGCGACATGACGCTTTTGTTCCTCATCGTATTCCAAAAGTGGGAATTCCGTGACCCATAAAAACTGAAGCATACCCTCTTGAATAAGGCCTAGTCGTTTCGCCAATTCTAAGCGGAGATGCCCAAGCGCATCGGAGACGATCGGATACGTATCAGCGACAAAGAACAAGATATCTCCTGTCTCGGCACGCGTGCGTTCTATTAGTGCTTTCATTTCTTCTTCTGTAAAGAACTTGGCAATAGGTGATTTTATGCCTTCCTCAGCCAAAACAATCCAGGCTAAGCCTTTGGCCCGATAAGCTGAGACAAACTTCCCTAGATCATCAATCTCACGACGAGGCAATGCAGAACACCCTTTGGCACAGATGCATTTCACGCTTCCGCCGCTAGCCACTGCATTGGCAAACACCTTGAATCCAGCCTTGCCCACAAGGTCTCCTACATCGATTAATTCCATGCCAAAGCGCGTATCCGGTTTATCTGACCCGTAACGTTCCATGGCTTCTTTATAGGTTAAACGCAGGAAAGGGGTGGCTACCTCCTTACCAATCGTCTCCGAGAAAATCCGCACCATCAGCTGTTCCATCATGGGCAGGATATCTTCCACTTCCACAAAAGACATCTCGACATCAAGCTGTGTAAATTCTGGCTGACGATCCGCCCTAAGATCCTCATCCCGAAAACAACGGGTAATTTGAAAATACTTCTCCATGCCGCCGACCATAAGGAGTTGTTTATAGATTTGGGGTGACTGGGGCAAAGCATAAAATTCTCCTGGGTGAATACGACTAGGAACGAGGTAGTCCCGAGCCCCTTCCGGCGAGGATTTAGTAAGTATTGGTGTTTCGATTTCATAGAACCCTTGACTGTCAAAGAAGGTTCGCATAATTTGCGTGACTTGATGCCGAATTTTGAAAACAGCCTGCATCTCTGGGCGGCGCAAATCCAAATAGCGATACTTTAGCCGCACCAGTTCATCCACATCAACTTGATCGGCAATATTATAAGGAGGGGTTTTGGCTCCGTTTAATATCTCTAGGGACTCTGCAATAACCTCGATCTCTCCTGTCGCCAAGTTAGTATTAATCATTCCCTGAGGACGTACAATCACTTGGCCCAGGATAGAGACCACAAACTCGGAACGAAGACGCTCGACAGTGGCAAAGTCATCCCCCATCTTCTCCGGGCCAAAGACAACCTGAACAATGCCTGAGCGATCCCGCAGATCGACAAAGATCAATCCCCCATGGTCTCGACGACGCTGAACCCAGCCCAGCAAACGAACAATTTCTCCAGCTTTTTCTACGCCTAATGTTTTGTTTTCAACACGTTCTGAAAATAATGTCATGCTTAAACTCCTCGCTTATATTTCTTATTTATTTCCTCTATTGCATCAACCAATGGAACCTCTATTTGCTCCCCTAACTCTAAATCCCGAATCAGGATGACTTGATGTTGCAGTTCCTCTTCCCCAAGTATAAAGGCAAATCGAGCCCCTTGACGGTCAGCAGCTTTTAGTTGTGCCTTCAAGCTCCGACTGAGCAGGTCCATACTCACTGGTATACCTCGACTTCTGAGGCTACTCAGGAGAGCAAATCCCTCGCTTTGAGCTTTCTCACCTAAAGCTATTAACAACGCAAACAGCTTAGGTTTCTCCTCGGGGAGTTGATGTTGAACCTGGAGTGCTGCTAAAACGCGCTCGATTCCCATGGCAAATCCGATGCCTGGAGTAGGCGGACCACCGATTTCTTCCACCAGCCGATCATAGCGCCCTCCCCCACAGATGGCGCTCTGAGCCCCGATTTCTTCAACCATTACTTCAAAGGCTGTTTTTGTGTAATAATCCAACCCTCGAACCAAGCGCGGATTGACTCGGTAAACCACCCCAGCCGCTTCTAATAATGTCTTTAGCCTCTCAAAGTGAGTACTACAGTCCTCACAAAGGGTATCGAGTGTTGTCGGTGCACCAACTGTAGCCGCTTGACAGGATGGGTTCTTACAATCCAGGATACGCAGGGGATTGCGTTCAAACCGTTCCTGACAGTCAATACAAAGCGAATTCTGGCGTGTAGCCAGGAATTCCTGAAGTTGTTCACGGTGCTTTGCTCGACACGTCGGACAGCCCACCGAATTGACATGTACTTCAAGCCCTTTGAGTCCCAGACGTTGATAGAGGGTCCAGACTAAGCTAATCACTTCTGCGTCAACCACCGCTTGGTCTGCACCTAATACCTCAATCCCAAATTGATGGAATTGACGGAAACGTCCGCTTTGCGGCCGCTCGTACCGAAACATAGGACCCATATAGTACAGCTTAACAGGTTGGGGTTGCCCGTAGAGCTTGTTTTCAACGTAAGCACGACAAACAGAAGCCGTCATTTCCGGACGAAGGGTCATCGAACGGTCTCCTTTGTCTAAGAAAGTATACATTTCTTTCTTAACAATATCCGTTGTTTGTCCGACACCCCGCTGAAAAAGTTCCGTTGCCTCAAACATCGGAGTACGAATCTCTTCATACCCGTATTCACTACAGACGGTACGAATGGTCTCCTCGAGATATTGCCATTGTTCAACTGTCCCTGGCAACAAATCCTGAGTTCCTTTTGGACGCTGAATCGCCATAGATCTTCCTCCTACTCTACAATTAAAGAAAACTTGGCTGACGCCAAGCCACAGGCGCCGGCGGCTGCTTAGTTGCACTTATACCACCCGAATTAGGCTACTCAAGACTTATGCTTTC
>DATMYU010000179.1:0-4248 GCA_035560775.1 Desulfosporosinus sp. | reverse complement strand
TAGTATAGGGGGGTATACTATATCTATAAGAGGTGCTATATATGAAATCCGAAGAAAAGCAGGTTCATTCATGCCAGGTTTGTCAGAATAAAGGAGGAAATCAAGGAAATCAAGGAAATCAAGAAGAGCGAACGAGCCATCATGACGATAAAACGATCAAAGAGCTTGTAAATCGAATGAATCGCATAGAAGGACAAATTCGGGGGATCAAAGGGATGATCGAACGCCACGTTTATTGTGACGATGTTTTAAATCAGATTGCCTCCGCTCAATCCGCATTAGATGGAGCTTCTAAATTGCTTCTAGAAAGACATATGAAATCCTGTGTCAAAGAGCAACTCCAGGCAGGCGATGAAAAGGTTGTCGATGAGGTTCTTAAAACGATCTTTCGCATGATTCGATAATACTCAATAATCCTTCGATTAGCCTCGATTAGGGGAGTGATAAAAGATGACGAAACAAGCGCTTGGCGAGAACAAAGAAATACCAGTCTATGGCATGAGCTGTCAGCATTGCGTCAACCAGGTTACTAAGATTTTAGAAAAATTTCCGAGTATTGAGCATGTTAAGGTATCGTTAGAGGATTCAAAGGCTACCTTCGTTTGGGACCCGGATAAGGTCAATTTGTTGGATATACGTAGTGAACTAGAGGAAGCTGGTTATTCGATGGAAAAGCCAGCGGAAGAAAAGATAGAACAAGCAACGTCGGTGAACAATCTAGAAAAGCATGAAGAAACAGTGGGTGGGCTCGGAACCTTAATTCCTGTCGAATCTGTCATATCTAAAGCTGGGGAACAAAAACAGCAGTTTAAAATTAGTGGTATGTCCTGTGCGAATTGTGCTTTAACGATTGAAAAGGGCCTCAAAACGATGCCTGGCGTTAAAACAGTTGCCGTCAACTTTGCATCGGAGAAACTTACTGTAGAAATTGATCCATCTGTGGTTAAGGCACAGGATCTCTTAGCTAAGATCAAAGACCTAGGGTATGCTGCTCAAAGCGAAGACAGTGGAAAGCAACAATTCAAAGTGGATGGTATGACGTGCACAAATTGTGCCCTGGCGATAGAGAAAAAGCTCAGAGGCACTCAGGGAGTAGAAAAGGTTGCGGTTAACTTTGCTAATGAAACGGTTTCTGTTGAGTTTGATCCAAGTCTTGTTAATATGAGAGAAATCTTCGCTCAAGTGCGGGATGCTGGGTATACTCCTCTAGAAAACAAGGATGAAAACCAAGACGACCGTACCGCGATCAAACAGCGGAATTGGCTCATTTTCAGTGCGGTTCTTTCTTTACCTATTATGCCACTTATGTATCTTCCCATGGGGAGACCTGTGATGTATACGATCCTTGCTATGGCAACCCTTATCCAATTTACGGCCGGTTGGACATTTTATCGCGGAGCTTACCATGCCTTGAAAAATCGTTCCGCTAATATGGATGTCTTGGTTGCGCTGGGGATTACAGCTGCTTATGGATATAGTCTGATGACGACGTTGCACATGTTCTTCCCAGCGCTTTTCTTTGAAGGTCCTAATTTCTTTGACACTTCAGCCTTGTTGATTACGTTTGTTCGTTTTGGAAAATACCTCGAGGCAAAGGCGAAAGGGCGAGCTGGTCAGGCCTTAAAACGACTGTTAGAGTTACAGGCTGACAAAGCGCGTATGCTTGTTAACGGTGAAGAAAGGGAAGTAGCTGCCTCAGATTTGAAAATTGGCGATATTGTGATCGTTAAATCTGGGGAAAGAATACCACTGGACGGCGAGATTGTTGAAGGACAAGCCAGCATCGACGAGGCGATGGTGACAGGGGAATCCATTCCTGTCGACAAGGGAATTGGAGATCCTGTGATCGGGGCTACGATCAATCGGTCTGGAAGTATTAAAGTAAGAACGACCAAAATAGGTAAGGACACGGTACTTTCTGGAATCATCAAAATGGTGGAGGATGCTCAAGGGGTTAAACCTCCGATCCAACGGCTGGCGGACACGATTTCCAATTACTTTGTGCCAACCGTTGTCGCTATCTCACTCATTACCTTTGTGGTTTGGTATCTCATGTTGCAGAGTACATTCGTTTTTGCCTTCACGGCCGCAATTGCTGTTTTAGTGATCGCTTGCCCCTGTGCTTTGGGACTGGCTACGCCTACTGCTATTATGGTGGGCAGCGGGATAGGATTAAACCGAGGCATCTTATTTAAATCTGCTGCTGGACTCGAAGGGATTGCTCACTTACAAGTGATTGGGTTTGATAAAACGGGGACGTTGACCAAAGGGACTCCCGAAGTGACGGATATAATACCCTATGATTTATATTTGAAACAAGATGTTCTCAAAATTGCTGGAGCAGGTGAGAATCCCTCCATTCATCCCTTGGCCCAGGCGGTCGTTGCGGAGGCAAAGAAAGAACTACTTGCGATTCAAGACGTGACAGATTATAGCGAAGAGGGTGGCTATGGTGTTACCTGCGTCTTTGAAGGACAGACTCTACTGATTGGAAACATTAAGCTGATGCATTTACACGACGTAGATGTTAAGGAAGCTGAACAGGATTTTCAACGCTTGGCTGAAGCAGGGAAAACAACCAGCTTTGTTGCGTTAGGTGGTCGGGTGATTGGACTGATCGCGCTGGCGGATGTAGTTAAAGAGAGCACCAAAGAGGCCATTGACCGACTGCATCAGCTAGGTTTAAAGACGTTTATGATCACCGGGGATAATAAGAAAGTCGCTCATATGGTCGGAGAACAGGTTGGGATTGATGAAGTTATTGCCGAAATCTTACCCCAAGACAAGATAAATATTATCAAGAAATATCAAGATCAAGGCTTGAAGGTGGCGATGGTGGGGGATGGGATTAATGATGCCCCAGCCTTAGCCCAATCCGATATCGGAATTGCTATCGGTTCAGGGACAGATGTAGCCAAGGAAACAGGAGATGTGGTTTTGGTCCGCAATGACCTCCTTGATGTGGAGCGGGCTATTCGCTTAGGGCGAAAAACACTTAGTAAAATCAAGCAAAACCTTTTCTGGGCCTTGGTTTACAATACTATCGGTATTCCGATTGCCGCGGGCGTCCTGTATCCAGTCACTGGGAAACTTTTACCGCCCGAGTGGGCAGGACTAGCCATGGCTTTCTCTTCCGTGTCCGTAGTGACCAGTTCTCTTATGTTGAGAAGGTATGACAAAAGATTAGAGGCGTAGCAAGTTATTCTCTACGGCAATTGATAGCGCCTTGTGAGGATAGTTATACAAATATTTTTATTGAAGTTAAGGGTCATGCCTCGAGCCTCTGACAACTGACTTCTGAAAGTGGAGGTGATAGAAATGAGCGAAACTATGTTTAAAGTTGATGGGATGACCTGTAAGCATTGCAAAATGAACGTGGAAAAGGCAATTCAAGCAGTAAGTGGTGTTGAAAGTGTTACAGTCGATCTCGAGACCAAAGAAGTCGTAGTAACGGGTCAAGCTGACCATAAACAAATTATTATGGCTATTAAAACAGCTGGCTATTCTGTTGTAGAGTAAGCAGAGCAGTTTACTTACAAAGAATAATATTCAAGACAAAAAAGAGCCGCATAACTTAACTTAAGCGGTTCTTTTTGTTGCCCTTGTTTCCTACTAAGAAGCCAGAAGCCCAAAACCTCGAACAATGCAAGATGAGCATGAAGAGGTGGAAGCCGTTTTTTCAACCGTCGTGGTTACATGAATACATGATCTTTGGACAAACTATTTAGGAGGTGATGGTCGTGCCGAGAAATGATGGCAATAAAGATAAGAATGAAGAGTTGAAGAAAATGGATTTAACAATTCGGAATATCCACAAAAACGAAGAGTTTTTAGCGGAAAATGCAGGGGAGCTTACCCCACACCAACTTAAGGATGTCAAAGCGCATTTGGCATCGAAGAAAAAACACCTTGAAGAAACAGAAGGAACAATTAAATAGGAGCTAAGGCTCCTTTTTTTCTACCTATACAGACCCTCATGCCGCTTAAAGACGGCAGCACTGATGAATGAAAATGAGTTATTTTAGGGGTAGAAAGTATAAGTTATGGGTCCTGTAAGGTGGATACAATCGCGCTCATTTCCGGCGTGCCTGATTTTATATTTATTTTGTCATTTGTTCCGGCACGAGGGCACGAAGCATCACGCCCCTACGCATACGAAATTTCTGATATCCGTGAACAATAAAAGGAGCGAGGCGCAGCCGAGGCTTTTCTTATACTAGTCAGAAAGTATAACTTTCAGTTGTATAC